>CANQQT010000001.1 GCA_947626065.1 uncultured Clostridia bacterium
TCCTTCCCCCGAGGCGACTCGATTATTATACCACACCATCGGGGGTTTGTCAAGTCCTTTTTTTGAGTTTTTTAAAAATTTTTTTCGGAAAGAAATTCTTAAAGAAAGGGTAACCGCCGCAAAGGCCTTGCATTCCCGGAAAAAATATGGTACAATGGTCTTATCCTCTGAAAGGTTCTTCCTTATATTATGGATAACAAAGACAGACTTTATGCCATTCTTTCCGACGTGTTTCAGTCGGGCACTCTGAAAAAGGCCGTTCTCAGCCGCCCGCAGGATTCCACCCTTCTCCGCGCCGAGGGCCGGACGGTGCTTCTGAAAGAGGTTCCTCATCTTCAGATTGAGACCTTCACGGCCTCCGGGAAGGCTCTTCATCGAAATTTCCTCTTTCGGAGGCGCCTTCCGCGCTTCTTTCGGAATTTTCCCACTACCGTCAGCTGAATCTTCTCACGACCGGCGGCGACGTCGAGGCGCGGATTTCCTCCAAGGGGAAGCTACTCGTCAGCGGAAAGCTCCGCGCCGGAGAGGAGGCAACCCCGCAGGCGCACGACCGTGAAAAGCACCGCATTCTCCGGGAAGGCGTTCCCTGTGAATTTCTCATCGCCCTCGGCCTCACCGACCGCGAGGGAAAGGTCTTTGACCGCAAGCGCTCCAAATTCCGTCAGATCGATCGTTTCCTTCAATACATCAAAGACGTTTATCCCCGTCTCCCGCAGAGCGGCGAGCTTTACGTTCTCGGCCTTTGCTGTGGGAAAAGCTATCTGACCTTTGCCGCCTATTGGTTCCTCTCCGAGGTGATGGGCCGGGATGTCACGATGGTCGGCGCCGACCGGAAGGAGGACGTCATCGCCTTCTGTTCCTCCCTCGCCTCCCGGCTGCACTGGGAGGGCCTCTCCTTCCTCTGCTGTGACATCACCGCGCTTCAACCGGCAAAAAAGCCCGCCCTCGTCCTCTCTCTCCACGCCTGTGACGTCGCGACCGACGTTGTTCTCACGACCGCCGCGCAGTGGGAAGCCGACGTCATCCTCTCCACTCCCTGCTGTCACCATCAGCTCTTTTCCGAACTTTCCCCCGCTTCCCGTGCCGGAGCCCTCCTTGCGCCGATTCTGGAGCATTCCCTTCTGAAACAAAAATTCTGCGACGCGCTGACCGACGCCCTCCGCTGCAAGCGCCTTCAAGCGGCGGGATATTCCGTCGACGTCACGGAGCTTATCGACCCGGAGGATACCCCGAAAAATCTTCTGATCCGCGCGGTCAAAACCAATCTTCCGGAAGAAGAAAAACGCCGATACGCAGAAGAGTTCCACCAACTGCAATCCCTCTGCGGCGTAGAGCTCTACGGCTCGGAAAAGCGCTTCCCCACGATTTCCTTTCCCCAAAAGCCGCAATAGGCGCTCCCTCGTCGTTTTTCTCGCCCGTTTCCCTCTTGTTTCCTTCCTATTTATTATGTATATTGTGTGCAGGCAAAACGGCGCGGCAGATATCGCGGAAAAAATCGCGGATTTTTCTTCTTCAACGGAAAAGCGGAGCCTTCCGGCCCCGCTCGGATTCCTTTTTTGAAGGCGTTTCCCTTCTTTTCTCCTGTAGGGAGAGCTCAAAAGGTGCGCCGCCCGTTTCAGACGATTTTTACGCCCTCTTCTCCTCCGTCCGCCAAATGCTTGAGGACCGTGGCAAGCGCGACCTTTCCGTTGGCCGCCGAGAGCTCCGCCCCCGCCGCGCAGGGATGCCCGCCGCCTCCGAAGATGGCGCAAAGCTCGTTCGCCGGGAAGCCCGGCTCGCTCCTCACCGAGAGCTTGAAGCGGGAGGCGTCGAGCTTCTCCTGACGGAGGGTGATTCCCACCTGAACGCCCCGGATTTCCCTTGTGATGGAGCTGATTTCCCCCAGATCCTCCTCCCGCAGATTCAGCCGCCGCTTGTCGTCGTTTGTAATCGTCACCGCGGCGACCTGTCCGTCGAGGAAGAATCTCATGCTTCCGTATGCGGCCGTCAGGGCGCGGATTTCCCCCTGCGTCCGATTTTCGTACAACATATGGTCTATAAAGGCATTGTCGGCCCCGGCGTCAAGCAACTCCGCCGCGATCCGGTGCGTCTGTGCCGTCGTGTTGGAGTAGCGAAAGCCCCCGGTATCGGAGGAAATGGCCGCGTAGAGCGGCTCCGCCGCATCGGCGAGGGGAACCCCGAGTCTTTTCAGGATTCTGTAGATCACCTCTCCGCAAGCGGCTGCCGACGGATCGGTGAAATTGTACTCCGCGAAATCGTCCCCCGTCTCGTGATGGTCGATTTTCAGCTTTACCGTTCCGCCGAAAACGCCCTCCAGACTTCCGAGGAGTCCCTCCGAGGCCACGTCCACCGAGACGACCGTCCCGTCCCCGTCCTCCTCTTCTTTATCAAAGGCCGGCCATTCCTCTTCCCCGAAGAGAAATTCCGTATTGGCAAACGGTTCCTGTGCGCAGAAGAGCTTCGCTCTTTTTCCCATCGCCTCAAGGCCTCTTTTCAGCGCCAGCGCCGAGCCGAGGGTATCTCCGTCCGGTCGGGTATGGCAGAGCAGAAGAAAATTCTCCTCTTTTTTGAAAAATTCCGCTATCTCTTCTTCCGTAATGTTATTGGTTGGCATCGGCCTTTTCCTCTTCTTTCCGATCGGCTTCCTCAAGCTCCGCCTCGATTTCCTTCATCAGCGAGCTGATGTGCGCCCCCTGACGCAGGGAGTCGTCGGGGATGAATTTCAGCTCCGGGGTAATCCGAAGGTTCAGCGCGCCCGCCAGCTTGCTCCGGATATAGCCGGTCGAATGCTCAAGGCCCTTCTGCGCGTCTCCCTTCCGGTGCTCTCCCATGACCGAGTAATACACTTTGGCGAATTTCAGATCTGCCGAGCAGTTCACCGCCGTCAGGCTGATAAAGGCGCCCGCCACGCGGGGATCCTTGACGGTGCGGAGAATTTCGCTCAGCTCCCGCAGAATTTCCCCGTTGATTCTTCCGGTTCTGTAATTTGACATTTTTTCTTCTTTCCCCTTCCTGAAGTGGCAGGATTTCCCTTTTTACGGCCCCTTTTGAGGGCAAAAAACGCCTTCCGCTTCTGTCTCGGATTACAGTATATCACATTTTGAAAAAAAAATAAAGAGGATTTAAAAAAACGGTTGAAAAAGTAACAAATATCCTCTATAATAGAAGGTGACCGCGAAAAACCGCGGACCCAATGAAACGCCGAAAGGAAAAATGCCATGCTGAAAGTGCTCCACTGTGCGGACCTTCATCTCGACAGCCCCTTCACAAGTGAAAGCGCCGAGAAATCGGAGGTGCGGAGAACCGAGCTGAGAGGTTCCTTTTCCTCCCTCATTCTCTTTGCCAAATCCCAGAAGGTCGACCTCGTTCTTCTTTCCGGCGATCTCTTCGATTCCGAGCTTGTCACCCGGGACACCGCCGCCTTCTTTGTAAAGGAGCTTTCCGGCGCCGCCTCCTGTCGGTTTGTCATCGCCCCCGGCAATCACGATCCCTTCACTCCCGACGGCGTTTATGCCAAAACCGCCTTTCCCGAAAACGTCTTTCTCTTCCGGGACACTTCGCTTTCCAAATTTTCCTTCCCGGAGCTGAACGCCGACGTTTACGGATATGCGTTTCAGAAAAGCACGCTTGACGCCTGCCCCTTCGCCGGAAAACGCCCTGAGAACCCCGGACGCATCAATCTTCTCTGCGGCCACGCCGACGTCGGAAATCCCCTCTCTCCCTACTGCCCCGTCTCGGAGGAGGATATCGCCGCCTCCGGCTTTGACTACTGCGCCTTCGGGCACATTCACCGCACGGAGGGCGTGAAAAAGGTTGGGGGAAGCTACTACGGCTACAGCGGCTGTCTGGAAGGGCGGGATTTTGGAGAGACCGGCCACAAGGGCGCTTTGTATCTTGAAATCTCCAAGAACGGCGGCTCCCTCTCGGTAAGCGCCAAGGGCGTTCACTTTTCCAGACGCCGCTACGAAATCGCCTCGGCAGACCTTTCGGGCTGCGCAGACGGCGCCTCCCTCTTTGAGAAGGCCAAGGCCGCGATTTCCGGGAAATACGGCGCCGACACCCTTCTCCGTCTGACGCTCACCGGCATCGTTCCGCCCTCGCTGAAAATCGACGTTGAGGCTCTTCGCGCCAAGCTCTCCCCCGGGCTCTTCTATCTTGAGATTCTCGACCGCACCCTTCCCCTCTACGACGCCGGGGCGCTGGAAAAGGATCCCTCCGTCCGGGGCGCCTTCTTCCGGGAATTTCTTCCGCTTCTTCAAACCGGGACGCCGGAGGAGCGGGCCAAAGCCGCCCGGGCTCTCCGCATCGGCCTCGCCGCCCTCGCCGGAGAAGACGTTTCGGGAATCGGATAACGGGAGGCCCGCTTTGAAAAAGACAAAGAAAACCAACCGGAAAAAGGTTCCCGTCAAGCAGGAAGCCCGGGCGCCACGAAAAAAGCTGCCGGTAAAGAAGCTCCTCCTTCTGCTCCTCTCCTTCGCGGTATTTTACACCGTCTATCAGATCGCCATCTACTATTACTACGGGGAAATCGTTCACATCTACTGCATTTCCGCCGGCGTTCTCGCCGTTCTCTACATCCTTTATAACCGGGGCCGGCTCACGGTTCCGGAGAGGGACTCCCTTCCCGACGAATGGGGAGAGAAGGAAAAGGACGACTTCCTCGCCGAGGTGAAAACGCGCCGCAAAAAGTCCTCCTTTTTGCTCTATCTTCTGATTCCGATTCTTCTGACGGTGGCCTTTGACATGATTTCGATTTTTCTCACCCTGAACATGGGGATAAAGCTCCCATGAGCCGCGAAGAGCTCGGCGTCGCGAGCCTCTTTTCCGGCTCGCGGGGAAACTGCACCTTTATCAAAGCCGGAGATCGCGCCTTTCTTATCGACGCGGGCGGCTCTTTGAAGGCGATTGAAACGGCCCTGCGGGAAATCGGAAGCTCCCTTACGGAAATTTCCGCCGTTTTCGTCACCCACGAGCACAGCGACCACATTCAAAGCCTCCCGCTTCTTTCCAAGCGCTTCGGCATCCCCGTCCATATGACGGCGGCCTCCGCCGGGGCGATGCGGCTCCCGCCCGACAGTCCCCTCGCCTCCTGTCTCGTCCTCCACGACGGGGAGTTTTCTCTCTCCTTCGACTCCGAAACGACTGTGGAAGCTTTTTTCACCCCGCACGACAGCGCGCAATGCGTCGGCTACCGCATCCGTTACCGCGACCGCGCGGTCGGCATTGCCACCGACCTCGGCTGTGTGACCCAGCGGGTCTACGATATGCTCCGCGGCTGTCTCGCCGTCGTGCTGGAGTCGAATCACGACCCCGACATGGTAAAGAACGGCCCCTACACCCCCGCGCTGAAAAGGCGCATCCTCTCCTCCTTCGGCCACCTGTCAAACGGCGACTGCGCAGAGGCCGCCGCCGCTCTTGCCCGGGCCGGAACCCGTGCCTTTCTTCTCGCCCATCTCAGCAAGGAGAACAACACCCCCGAGACGGCGCTGAGGACGGTCGGCGAATCGGTTGGCGCCTACGGCGTCTCGGTACGCGCCGCCGCGCCCGACAGAATCACGGTTCTTCTCTGAATCCGAAAGGAAAATCATGCTGAATGTTACGATCCTCGGCGTCGGCACTCTGAAAGAGGCCTATCTGCGCGACGCCGTCAAAGAATATTCCAAAAGAATAAATGCTTACGCAAAGCTCACAATAAAAGAAACGGGCTCCGACCGTGAGCTTCTTCCGCTGCTGAAAACGAAAGCCTACAAAATCGCGCTCTGCGTCGAAGGCGTGCCTCTCTCCTCCGAGGAGCTCGCCGAAAAAATCGGCGCTCTTCCCGTTCGCGGTTATTCGGAAATCGTCTTTGTCATCGGCGATTCCGACGGTATGGGAGAGGACGTCAAGGCGCTTTGCGACTTCCGGCTCTCCTTTTCAAGAATGACCTTTCCCCACCAGCTGATGCGGGTAATCCTCCTTGAGCAGATCTACCGCGCCTTTTCGATTCTTCACAACGGAAAGTACCACAAATAACGGCCTTCCGACCGAAAGGAAAATCGTTATGAATATCAAAACCGTTGCCGTGCGAACGACGGCCCTGCTTCTCTTCTTTGCCGTCATCGCCGCCATAGTTCTCTATCAGGCGGGCTTTTACGAGGTCGCTTTTCTGAAACGCCCGGCCCCGCCCGCGTCCCTTCCGCAGGAGTCGGAGACGGGTGGGCAAACCCTCCCCGACCAGACCGACCCGCCCGGAACCACCGCTCCGCCGCCCGAAACCGACCCGCCGCTTCCCCCCGAAACGGCCGTCGGAAGCGAGGACGCCGGGAAGCTGCTTCAGCAGATTCTCTCCCTTACCGAAATGCAGAAGGCCGGTTACCGACGCACGAGCGAAAAATTCAAGGCCAGCTCCTTCCTCGCGCGTCTCGACTTCGATTTCGGCTCCCTGCAAAACACCTTCAGCGCCCGCAAGGAGACGGTAAGCAGAACCGTCGTCTACCAGAAATCCAACGGCCTCTATGAAACCAAGGTAGTGAAGGAAACGAGAAATTCCCCCGCCGCCCGCCTCTATTACGGGCTGATCTTCCTTGAGGCCAAAAAGAAGATTTCGGTTTACAACGCCGACGGGGAATGCCTCATCGACTCCTTCACGGGAACCCTTGTCTACGCCCGGTCGGTAAGCGGGAAGCCGGTGGTAAAAATTGGGGACGAATACCGCGAAATTGACGCGGTGACCGGCCTCTCCAAGGCCATTCCCGAGGAGGCCGTCGATTTCAAGGCCCTCCGCTTCGACAGTCCCGCCGATTACGCCGAAAACAAAGAAAATCTCTTCCCCTTCTGCGAATACGTCGACGTCTATACCGAGGTCACCCCCGAGGAGCAGACCACCGAGCCGGGATCAACGGATCCCGAATCCGGCCCGGCCTCCGACCCCGGAACGACGGCCCCCGACGGCTCCGGCGCGTCACCCTCCGATCCCGAGACCACCGAACCCGATTCCTCCGACAAGACGCCGCCTGAACCGGAATCGACCGAACCCGATTCCTCCAACGTGACGCCTCCCGAGCCGGAATCGACCGAGCCGGACTCCTCCGATGTGACGCCTCCCGATCCGGAATCGACCGAACCGGACTCCTCCGACGTGACACCTCCCGAGCCGGAATCGACGGAGCCCGATTCCTCCGACCCGGTATCCCCCGATCCCGAAACCACCGTACCCGACGCCTCCGAGCCGGAACCGGCGAATCCTGAACCGGCAGACTCCTCTTCCGACTTCTCCGATTCTTCGGAAGCCCCCGTCGAGCCCTCCTCCTTCCTTTATAAGAACGCCGCCTCGGCCTTTGCGCTTGAGAAGGAGGAAAGCGCTTCTGGTGACGCTTCGGAGAGCACCGTGGAAATCGACGGGAAATTTTACACCGTAGAAACCCTTCTGATGTTCGGCTACCGCGACGGTGAAGGAAACACCGTCATCGAGCCGCAATTCAAAACCGCTTACACCTTCTCGGAAGGCCTTGCCGCCGTCACCGATTTTGAGGATCGTCTCTTCTTCATCAACACCTCCGGAAAGGAAGTCGTTTCCCTCCGAAACCAAGAGCTGATCCGCCCCGCCGACATGAACCGTGCCACGGTTCGCCAGCAATATCTGGCCGCACCCGACGTTGACGCCTCCTATCTCGGGATGTACTACTACGACGGCGGGTACGTCATGGTTCGCTACGTCTACCGCGGAGAGACCCACACCGAACGGCTCTACAAAAACGAAAACCGACTTGTCGACAAGACCGGGAAAACCTTCGCCGTCCCCGGCGGGTACTCCCTCGTCAACTATTCCGACGGGATTCTCCTTCTTGAAAAAGAGGGGCGGTACGGCTATATGGACACCGCCGGCGGCTGGGTGCGCCCCGCCGTCTATACCGAGGCCTCGCCCTTCCTCGGAGGCCTCGCCGTCGTCGGCTCCGCCGACGGAAAGTATGGCCTCATCGACACCGAAGGAAACGCGGTGCTTCCCCTCTTCTTCGACTACGTTTCCCAAGTCTCAGACGGGCTTGTCTGCACCTTTGAGGAAAGCAGAGGATGGGAAATCTACTGCGTAACCGAGCCCGATCGGGGCGGTTAGCGCGAAAATGAGATCAAATCCGGCTTTTCTGTATGAGTATTTCACGCCAAAAATCCCTTAAAAACGGGGCCCGGCCCATTTTTGTCTGCTTGGCAGACCCCGTGAATTTTCTTGCGATTTGTGCCGCCGCAAAGCGGTGGAATAGAGATGGAGATGAAAATGAAAAGAAAGAAATTCCTTCCGCTTCTGATCCTCAGCGCCGCGCTCCTCCTCCTTGTCCTCTCCCTTGCCGTCGGGCTGGCCTTTTTCCGCCCGCAGATGGCCTCCCTCTACCGTCGCGTCACCTCCGCCCTTGCCCCGCGCCCAAGCTCCTCCTTCAAAACCTATCGGGACAGCGACGGCAAAACCGTCATCTGGCTTGACCCCGGACACGGAGGCGCCGACCCCGGCTCGATTTCGGCCTTTCTCGGGGAGGAGACCGAAAGCACCGTCAATCTTAAGCTCTGTCTTCTTCTCCGGGAGGAGCTGATCTCTTACGGCTACACGGTAAAGCTCACCCGGGAAGAAAATTCCGTCCCCGACGAAAACGGGAAATTCCCCTACGCAAAGCGCTATGAGGAAATCACCTCCGACAACGAGGCCGACCTCTATATCAGCATTCACTGCAATTCCTTCGACGATCCCTCGGTAAGCGGCTCCCGGCTTTACTACTACAAGGACGCCACCGACTACAACTACTATCTCGCCTCCGCCGTGAAGAAGGAGATCGAAGCCCTCCACAAGGAGGACGGCCCGCGTCTCTTCCCCATCACGGAGGAGACCTCCTTCGCCTCCTTCCGCTCCTCTTCTCTTCCCTCCTTCCTGCTCGAAACCCTCTTTGTTTCGAACGAAGAGGACGCCGGAAAGCTTCTTGACGAAGAATGGCTCAGGGAAGAAGCGAAGGGAATCGCCGCCGGCATTCACCGGTTTGTCGTCTGAAAGCATCGGTAAAAATTTTAAATAACATAAAGGAGAACCCCAGCTATGAAAATCAAAACGTTGGTCCGCATCATTATCGTTCTTCTCATCATTCTCATCGCCTCGCTTGTCCTGACGTTGATTCTTCTCGACAAAAGGGACGCCTCCGGAGGGGCGGATACCACCAAGGCCGACCCGCCCGCCGTCGAAAGTGAAAGCGACGATCCGGCGACCGAGCCCTCGGCCACTCTGCCAGAAGCGACCGAACCGACCGAGCCGACCGATTCCGACCCCTCCGTGACGACCCCGTCGGGCTCGGAGCCGTCTCAGTCGACCCCCGCCGAAACCAAGCCCTCGGAAACCAAGCCTTCGGAAACCAAACCCTCCGAGACGAAGCCCTCCGAAACCAAGCCTGCGGAAACCGATCCCTCGACGCCTTCCACCCCCGCGCCCGGCGACTACGCCTTTGAGAGGAGCTTTTCCTCCGACACCGGAACCCGTCTGAACATCCACGTCGTCTGCCAAGGAACCGCCCTCAGCGACGGAACCGTCCGCGTCACCGCCTCGCTTTATCTTGACTACTACTCCCTCGGTCTCGGCGGGCGCAACGGCTGCCGCCTGACCCTCGGAGACAAAACCGCCACCTTCTCCTCCCCCGCCATCAGCGAAGAGGAAAACCACGCCCACAGCCAGCTCATCGGACAGGTAGAGACGGTCTGCAAGTACGGAGAGACCCTCTCCCTTTACGCGCGTTTCCCCTTCCGCGGCACCTATTCCGACGTGGAAATCGAGAACATGGAAATCAACGAGACCCTCGTCATCCGCTGAGAGGCTTTTGAAAGGACTGCCTTCTTATGTCAGAACCGAAATTCGGCCCGGGAGGAAACTCCGAGAGCTTTTACGCGCAGGGCAACAAGAGCACCCGACAGGCGCCCGCGTGGGTGAAGGCCTTCGGGCTTGACGCTTACGAATATCAGTGCGGAAACGGAGTCACCGGCTCCGACGAAAACTTCCTACGCGTGGGGGAAGAGGCGCGGAAGCACGGAATTTCCCTTTCCCTCCACGCACCCTATTTCATTTCCCTCTCGGGCGTCGATCCCGAAAAACGGAGGAAGAGCGTCGACTACATCCGCCAAAGCGTCCACGCGGCGGAGCTTCTCGGCGCCGATCTCATCGTCATTCACACCGGAAGCGCGGCGAAAATCTCCCGCGCGGAGGCGATGGACTTCGCGAGGGAAACCCTCTCCCTCGCGCTGAGCGAAATCGACACGCCGGTGACCTTCGGGCTTGAGACGATGGGAAAAATCAACCAGCTCGGCACGCTGGAGGAGGTTCTTGAGCTTTGCAAACTCAGCCCCCGCCTCGCCCCGGTGGTCGACTTCGGACACCTGAACGCCCGCGGACTCGGGCACGTGTTTGTGACCCCCGACGACTACGCGAAAGTGTTCGGCGCGGTGGGGGACTGCCTCGGGGAGGAAAAGGCTCGCTTCCTGCACTGCCACTTCTCCAAAATCGAGTACACGGCGGGCGGCGAGAAGCGGCACTTAACCTTCACCGACAGCCTCTACGGCCCGGAGTTTGAGCCCCTCGCCGAGGTCATCGCCAAAAACGACCTCGCCCCCCGCATCATCTGCGAATCGGCGGGGACGATGGCGGAGGACGCGCTGGCGATGAAGAGGCTCTATCAAAAGGCAAAAGAGAGCGCCTCCTGACCTGCCGCGGATTCAAGATTTCGCGGTTCCCCAAGCTTCCGACCTTCTGATTTCCCGACGCCGCCGCACAGGTAAGCTCCACGCCTGTGCGGCGGTCTCTTTTTTCTTTTCGCGGGGGAGCTTTCCTTCTCAAGCCGCCCGACGGGATTTTCCGGCACGCCGGCCCTTCCGAAAGCACGCCTCCTCCCTCTCTCCACCGGCAAAAACAAGGTATTCCTGCATAAAAATTTTCTTTTTCTTTCCTTTTCTCAGTCGATTCCGTAAAATCTTTCCCCGGCCCCTTGACTTATTTCAAAAGCGATTGTATAATATAGAGTATATTATATTTTTACCCGCGCGTTGACGCCGGTCCCCCGGCGCGACTGTTTTCCCGGCAAAAGCGGCCGTGCGTGCGCAGAAAAATCCTTCCGCCGGAGATTGGATATCCAATATGAACAGAGTGTACAATTTTTCAGCAGGTCCCTCCATGCTTCCGCTTCCGGTTCTTGAAACCGCCGCCTCCGAGCTGGTCTGCTACGGAGATTCCGGAATGTCCGTCATGGAGATGAGCCACCGTTCCGCCGATTATGAAGCCATCATCATGGAAGCGCAGGCCAACCTTCGCAAGCTGATGAACATTCCCGACAACTACAAGGTGCTCTTCCTTCAGGGAGGCGCCTCCACGCAGTTTGCCTCTGTCTGCTACAACCTCCTCACCGGCTCCGGAAAGGCCGACTACATCGTCTCCGGCCAGTTCTCGAAAAAGGCCTACAAGGAGGCGCAGAAGTACGGTGACGTCCGCGTCGTCGCATCCTCGGAGGACAAGAACAACTCCTACGTTCCGAGAGTCACCCGTGAGGACTTCCGTCCCGACGCCGACTACGTTCACATCTGCTTCAACAACACCATCTACGGAACCAAATTCCCCTACATTCCCGACACCGGGGATATTCCTCTGGTCGCCGATATGTCCTCCTGCATTCTCTCCGAGCCGGTCGACGTCACGAAATTCGGCGTCATCTATGCCGGTGCGCAGAAGAACGTCGCTCCCGCCGGACTCACCATCGTCATCGTCCGGGAGGATTTGCTCGGCCACTGCCGTCCCGATACCCCCGCCATGTTCGACTGGAAGCTGATGGCCGACAACGACTCGATGTACAACACGCCTCCCTGCTATCCGATTTACATCGCCGGGCTGGTCTTCAAGTGGCTCCTCGGAAACGGTGGACTGGAGGCGATGAAGGAATACAACGTAAAGAAGGCCGCCGTTCTCTACTCCTATCTCGACAGCCAGTCCTACTACGTCGCGCCGGTCGAAAAGGATTCCCGCTCGATGATGAACGTCACCTTCGTCACCGGTGACCCCGACCTTGACAAGAAATTCGCCTCCGAGGCGGCAAAGGCCGGTCTCAAGAACATCAAGGGCCACCGCTCGGTCGGCGGCATGAGAGCCTCCATCTACAACGCCATGCCCATCGAAGGCGTGGAAAAGCTCGTTGACTTCATGAAGAAATTCGCCGAGGAAAACCCCAAGAAATAAAAAGGCCCTCCCCGATTGAGGGAAGAGGCCGGAACGGAAAGAAAAGGATCCCGCCATGTACAAAATCAAGCTCTTGAACAAAATTGCCAAGGTCGGCACCGACCACTTTGATCCCTCCCGCTATCAGGTCGGAGAGGAGATTGAAAATCCCGACGCCATTCTGGTTCGCTCCGCGAAGATGCACGATATGACCTTCAACCCCGAGCTGAAGGCCATCGGCCGCGCCGGCGCCGGCGTCAACAACATTCCGCTCGACCGCTGTGCCGATCAGGGAATCGTCGTCTTCAACACCCCCGGCGCCAACGCAAACGGCGTCAAGGAGCTCGCCATTGCTTCGCTGCTGCTCGCCTCCCGTGATATTGCGGGGGGAATTGCGTGGGCGAAGGCGCAGGCCGGACAGGTCGGCGTCGCCGCGCTCGCCGAGAAGGAAAAGGCCCGCTTTGCCGGCTGTGAAATCGAGGGAAAGACCCTCGGCGTCATCGGCCTCGGCGCCATCGGCGGTCTGGTAGCCAACGCCGCCAAGAGCCTCGGCATGAAGGTTTACGGCTGCGACCCCTTCATCACCGTGGAAGCGGCGTGGGGGCTCTCCCGCTCGATTGAGAAGGCCGCCAGCTACGACGAAATCTTCTCGACCTGCGACTACATCACCCTGCACGTCCCCGCCACCAAGGAGACGACCGGCATGATCAACGCCGAATCGCTCGCCAAAATGAAGGACGGCGTCCGGATTGTCAACCTCGCCAGAGCCGAGCTTGTCGACTCGCAAGCGCTGATTGCCGCCGTGAAATCCGGCAAGGTCGCCTCCTACGTGACCGACTTCATCACCGACGACCTCCTCGGCGCCGACGACCGGATCGTCTGCATTCCTCACCTCGGCGCTTCCACCGAAGAGAGCGAGGACAAGTGCGCGGTCATGGCCGTGAAGGAAATCGGAGAGTATCTGGAGACCGGCAACATCCGCAATTCCGTCAACTTCCCGAACGTCGTTCTTCCCCACAACGGCGACGCGCGGATCTGCGTCATGCACAAGAACGTCACCGGCATCCTGTCGGGCATTTCGACCGCCGTGGCGGAGGAAAACGTCAACATCGAGAACATGATCAATCGCTCCCGCGGCGATTATGCCTACACGATTCTTGAGATTATCGGAGAAATCCCCGACTCGGTTGTGGCAAAGCTCAACGCTTTGAATAACATCCTGCGGATTCGTGTCATAAAATAATGATAAACGTGTTTTTCCGCCGTTGCGGAAACACCTATCGGGAACAGCACGCGGCGGCATATGAGCTCTTGTATGCTGCCGCCGCGCTTTCCGGCTTCAAAAAAGAGGCGCTTATCCTTTGCCGCACCGAAGAGGGCAAGCCCTACTTCAAGGGGGAGGGTCTGCCGCTTTTCAGCCTCACCCATTCGGGAGACTACGCCGCCTGCTCCATCGGGCCCCTGCCCTCCGGCATCGACCTTGAGCGACGCCGCGAAATTCCCGAGCGGGTCAGCCGCCGCTTTCTCGGCGGGGCGACCGGGGAGGAGGCCCTTCGCCGCTTCACCATGCGGGAGAGCTGCGGAAAGCTGACCGGCGGCGGATTTTTTACCGGCGACCGGCTCCCCGACGGAATGCGCTTTCTCTTCTTCGAGCAAATCCCCGGCTATCTTCTGACGCTTTGCGCCCCGGCCTCGGAGGAAATCGGCCAACCGCGGCCTCTGTAAGGGGCCGCCGTCAGACGCGCCCCCTCATCCCGACTTTCCGAAAGGAGGATTTCCATGAATTTTGAAAAAAGCGACGCGATTTTAAAAAAGCTGAAAATTCTGCTTCTCTCCCTGCTGCTGCTTGCCCTTCTTGTCTGCGGAATCCTTTTCCGGAACAGCCTTCTGCCGGGATGGCACGGGGAAGGAGAGGAAAAATACTATGTGAAATTCCCCTTTGTCCGGGCGACGGGGATTACCTCGGTGGGAGGAAAAGACTATTTCTTCTCGGAGATCGGGGAACACTTCCTCCTTTACGGATGGAACAAAGCCGACGGCTTCTACTACTATTCCAACCCCGACGGGACGATTGCCAAGGGAGACTGCACCGTCGACGGGGAGGCCTATCACTTCGATCCCTCCACCGGCGCTCTCTACAAAAACGTCTCCTACATCCTCGACGGCAAGCTCTGGTATTTTGACGACCACGGCTTCAAGGTCTTCGGCATCGTGGAGCTCGACGGCTTCTTCTACTGCTTCAGCGAAACCGGAAATCTGAAGCGCGGCCTTCAGGTCATCGACGGAAAAACCTACTATTTCGACCCGGAGGACGAATGTATGCGCTTCGGCCTCCTCACGGTGTCGGGCGACACCTACTATTTCGGGGAGGATGGGGCCGCCGTCACGGGGGAGATCACCCTCGACGGCATAACCTACACCTTCGGCCCCGACGGGAAACAAATTTCCTGAAAAAGGCCGAAATCGGCGCTTTCGGGCTTCCGTTTGACCTTTCAACGGAGGCACCTGGCGGCCCTACCGACGAGGCGGCTTCCGGGGCGGACAGTCGGTTCCGGGCCCGGGCAGTCAACTTCCGCTCCGTACCCCGGCGTCGGAGCGCGATTCCAAGCACTGGGCTGGAGTGTGGCGCCTAGCGCGGTACCTGAGAACGGTACCTGAGCGCGGCGCACGGGCGCGATGCCTGAGCATGGTGCACGGTACTTGTTTACATCTTCCCTTCATCAAGAAAAAAGGAGCATTCTTTCTTATGGCAAAAAAACTCAAAGCCGGCATCATCGGCGCAACCGGCATGGTGGGTCAGCGCTTCATCACGCTTCTTGAGAACCACCCCTATTTTGAAATCGCCGGCCTTGCCGCGAGCGGCAGAAGCGCGGGCAAAACCTACGAAGAGGCGGTCGGCGGACGCTGGAAGCTCGACCTCCCCTGCCCCGAATCGGTAAAATCCATGACCGTCCGCGACGCCTCCAACGTCAAGGCCTTTTCGGAGAGTCTCGACCTCGTTTTCTGCGCGGTCGATATGAAAAAAGAGGAAATCAAGGCGCTGGAGGAGGCCTACGCCAAGGCGGAAACCCCCGTGATCTCCAACAACTCCGCCAACCGCTGGACTCCCGACGTGCCGATGGTGATTCCGGAAATCAACGATTCCCATCTCGCCGTCATCGAAACGCAGAGAAAGCGGCTCGGCACCCGCCGCGGCTTCATCGCCGTAAAGCCGAACTGCTCGATTCAGAGCTACGTTCCCATGCTCTCCGCCCTTCTCCCCTACCGGCCGACCCGCGTCGTGGCGACGACCTATCAGGCGATTTCGGGAGCCGGGAAGACATTCCGGGAATGGCCGGAAATGATCGACAACGTCATCCCCTACATCGGCGGGGAAGAGGAAAAGAGCGAGCAGGAGCCGCTCCGCATCTGGGGACACATTGAAAACGGCGTCATTGTCAAGGCGTCCTCTCCGCTCATCACCACCCAGTGCATCCGGGTACCGGTGACGAACGGCCACACCGCCGCCGTCTTCGTCGACTTTGAGAAAAAGCCCTCGAAGGAGGAGATCCTCGCCTGCTGGAAGGAATTCAAGGGAAAGCCCCAGCTCTTAAAGCTCCCGAGTGCGCCGGAACAGTTCATCACCTACTTTGAGGAGGGCAACCGCCCGCAGGCCGCGCTCGACCGTGACCTTTACGGGGGGATGGGCGTCAGCTGCGGAAGACTCCGGGAGGATACCCTTTTCGACTACAAATTCGTCGGCCTCTCCCACAACACCCTGCGGGGCGCGGGAGGCGGCGCGGTTCTCATCGCCGAGCTGCTCACCGCCGAGGGATGGATAACGGCAAAATAAACGACGGAAAAAGCGGCTCCGCAGAGGGGCCGCTTTTTCCGTCGCTTTTCGCGCTTGCACAAGTGTTCACATACGTGTTTACACAGGTGTTTACACAAGTGTCTGCACAAGTGTTTACACACACGTTTACGTCAGAATTTACCGCCCGGCGCTTGGCGGAGAGATTCTCCGCCGCTTGCGCCGAGGGCTTCGTCAAGCGCTTTGCTCCGGGAGATTCCTCGGGTGCTTACGCCAGGAGCTTACACCCCGGCGCCTTCCGCTTATCGTTTCCCGCCGAACCCCTGCCGCCCGGCGCTTTTCATTTCAAATACCGGTTTTTCCGGATATATTCCTTTTTCGCCGCCGCCTTTTTGCGGTATCTTCCGATGGCCGTGGCAAAGATATAGACCACCGCGCCGACGGCAATCAGAAGGAGAACGGTTCTGAAAAAGGGAGTGGAAACCAGCTGTCCCGCCCGGTCGATGAGCGTCAGCGCCCCGCTCGACTCGATGTTGCTGTTTACAATCAGGGGAACCTCCCCGATGACCTCCCCTTTGTAGAGCACCGTAAGCGTTCCCGCACGGGTTCCCGCCTTGATCGGCGCGGTCAGCGACGGCTCGGGAAGCTCCCACCTCAGCTCGATGTCCTTTTCTCTGTCGATGTCCTTCGGCACGTAGATTTCAATCGGCTGCTCCGGAAGAAGCGTGACGCTGTCGACAGACCTCGCCAGCCGGACGGGAATCTGACAGATCGGCGTCGCCCTGTCGACGGCGCGGATAAATTCATAGTTATCCCTCGCCCATTTCAGAAGAAGCGCCGACTCGACAAAGCCGTTCATGATATATTTATACTGCGCGGGGGTGACCGCGACTACGTTGCCGTCGCTGTCGTATTCGGTTTTCTCCGGCGAGACCTGCACCGTCGTGGTATCGGCCCCCAGCACGATGGCGATATAATTGACTCCGTTGTTCTGCGCGGTGGCGATGATGCAGAAGCCGGCCTCCGACGTGGAGCCGCAGATCATTCCGTTCGCCATCGACAGGTAATAATCGGTGCTGACGCGCTGACTGACAAGATAATTCCTCGTCCCATAGGCCCGGGCCGCGGTGAGGTTGGTCGCGTCGACGGTGATTCTCTCCTGCCCGAAAAGCTCGGTGAGGAAGGTGTTTCTGCTCGCGTACCGGGCGAGAATCAGAAGGTCGTTCGCCGTCGTCGTCATGCGGCCGTCGTGAAGGCCCGTCGGGTTGGTATAGACGGTATTTTCCATCTCCAGCTCCCCGGCCTTTTCGTTCATCATCCCGACGAACTCCTCCACCGTTCCTCCCACTCTCTCCGCAATCGCAAGGGCGGCGTCGTTCGCTCCGACGAGGACCATGATGCCGATAAGATCCCGGAAGCGTATTTTTTCTCCTGTTTTCAGGTTGGCGGTGTTTCCCGTCGAGGCGCTCACGACGGAGGCCGAAACGGTGATCTCCTCCTCAAAGCCGACCTCTCCCCGGTCGGCGCTTTCCACAGCGAGAATCGCCGTCATCAGCTTCACAAGGGCCGCCGGATAAACCGTCATATCGGGATTTTCCGACCAGAGCACCCGGTCGGCCTCCACGCAGTAGATCAGCGACGCCTCCGAATGGGAAATCTCCGGGTCGCTTACCGCTCCCAAAGGAAGGGCGCTTCCCAAAAGAGCGAGAAGGAGCAGGAAAATTCCCGTCCCCCGCAAAAGCTGTTTTTTCGTCCTGTTTTTCATAATTCCTTCTTCCGCTTCTCCGGAGCCCCGGCAAGGGCGGGGAGGCGCGGTTCCTCCTCAAGCGCAAGGAAAATCTCCGTCGCTTCCCTCGCGTTTTCCGCCACCGTTTCCGACAGCTCCTCCATCGAGGAGAATTTTTTCTCTCCCCGCAAAAATCCAAGATAACCCACCGGGATATTTTTCCCGTACAAATCCCCCCGAAAGCCGGGGATATAGGTTTCAATCCCCACCTCGGAGGTCTCCCCGACCGTGGGCCGTAAGCCGACGTTCGTCACCGAGGCAAAAAGCTTCCCTTCCGCCCGACAGAAGGTGGCGTATACGCCGCGCGGCAAGAGAATGCCCGCCGGATCCGGCGACTGATTGATGGTCGGCATTCCGACGGTATGCCCGATGCCCCTTCCGTGAAGCACCTCCCCGCAGGTGACGAAGGCGTGCCCGAGCAGGCGGTTGGCGCCAAGCAAATCCCCTTTCCGCAGAAGCTCCCGGATGAGGGTAGAGCAGACCGAAACGCTCTCCCCGTCGACCAAGTCGGTCACCTCCTCCACGCAGTGGAAAAAGGCGCCGCGCTCCCGGCAAAGCCTTTCAAGAAGGGCGGGATCTCCGCTTCTTTCCCTCCCGAACCGGTAATTGAAGCCGCAGATACAGCCCCGCGCCCCCACCGTTCCGAAAAGGATTTCCTCCGCAAAGGCCTCCGGCGAAAGATTTTTCACCCTTTCAAACCGGTCGTAAATCACGGCGTCGGCCCCGTAGGCCTCCAGCCATCCCGCGCGGAGCGGGGGCGGGGTGATTCTGTCCCTTCCGCCCGTTTCCTCAAAGGTCCAGACCGCGACCGGCAGTCCGGTCTCCCTCTTCTTTTCGGCGGCCGCCGCAAGAAGCGCCTGATGCCCTCTGTGTACCCCGTCAAAGTTTCCGAGAACGACGAGAAAGGGGCCTTCCCCTCTTCCCCGAAGCTCTTCCGTTGAGAGACAAATCATCAGAGGTCAAGATAGTTGCGGACAAGCGCGTTGAGGATTTCGTAGCGGTCGACCTTGCAGATTAAGCTTCTTGCGTTCTTATAGTTCGTGATGTAGGTCGGATCCTCCGAAAGGATATACCCCACGATCTGAATGATAGGGTTATAGCCCTTTTCACTCAGCGCCGAATAGACGGCCTGAAGAACCTTTTTGATTTCAAGGTCCTTCTCCTCCTTAATGGAAAAGGTGATGGTTTTGTCTTTTTCGTTGAAGCTGGTCATACCAATTCTCCGATTTATAAAATTTCTTTATCAATTCTCCGTCCCTCCCGGCCTCCGCCGGAGAAGGAACAGGGTTTCCCTTTGCAAGCTTCTTACGGTTCCTCTCGCCGCTTTTTTCTTCCGAAAAGGCGGAAGCCTTCCCACGTAAGCGCGCCGACCAGAAGGACGCCGGCGCCTAACACCGGGAGAAGTCCCACCGTATCGCGCGTCGGGCCCGACTCCGTCGGTCGGAGCGCCGTTTCCAGTCCCGCCGCAGAATAGACGGTCGACATGGCGCGGATGCTTCCGACAAAGAGCGTCGGTTCCCCGATGCTCTGCCCATCGATTCCCCTCACGAAGAGGGAAATCTTATCGCAGGAGACCCGTCCCGGGAAGTCGGCAAGATCGACGACGACCGTCGACCACTCCCCGGCCTTCACCGTTCCCGTCGAAACAAGCGGACTGTTCCCCGACCAGAGAACGACGAGGAGCTCCAGCCCATCGACCCCCTCCGGAAGAACCGTCGCCTGAAGGTCAAAGCCTATATACTGCGCGGCGGAAAGGTCGATCGGGCGCGTGAGCCTATTGACAATCCCCCGGTAGTCGGTATCTGCCGCCGCAGACAGCCCGACGCGAAGCAGCTTCTCCCGCTCCCCGAGCGTCGCGCCGCTCTTTACCGACGAACAGTTCAGCGCGCCTGTCCACCCGGCCTCCCCCTCGCTAAAGCCGAAGAGGACGGTTTCCCCTTTGACCGCCGACGGCAGGGCGGTGGCGAAGGCATTTTCGGTCACGTGCCGGTTGACAAGGGAGGTTCCCACCGAGGCAATCAGGGCGTCAAGCCTTCCCGCGCCGATGATTTCCCTCGCGTATTCGACGATTTCGTAAAACCGGTTGGTATCGATATAGCGAAGGGTTTCCTTATAGTTCACCGGATGCGCGGGGATATAGGCCTTAACGGAATCAAAGGTCTTCTGCGCAAGCCGCAGGCAGACGTACACGTAATCCGCCGACTGCCGGATGATGAGGTTGGTGTCCTCCGTCGTGTGCGGCTCCGTTTCGAGGAGCAAAATTTCCCGCCCGGCGCCGTTATAAAGAAATTCGCTCCGCAGAAGATAGCCGGTCAAAACCTCAAGATTCGCGCCGTTCACCGTCGCCGCCTCGTCGGTAAGGTCTGGGGAATCGTTTTCCCACGCGAAGCTTCCCTCACCGGGGCAGATATCGTAGGAGAGCTTCCAGTCGACGTTCCCTCCCTGCGCAAGGCAGGAGGAAAAGGCCTCGAGCGTCGTTCTCGCGTCAAAGGAGGAGGTCTGGGTCACCGTCATACCGGAGAACCACTTCCCGCCGAGGGGCAGATAGACGGAAACATTCGACGAAACCGATTTTACCGCGTTGTAAACAATCCGGAAGGCCGCCGTATAGGCCCTTGTAAAGGCCGTGAGGTCGGCATTCCCCATATTATAGTTTTCCTGCGCGGCGTTTATGCCGGAACCGACCACAAAGCCCTCGGCGTTGGAGGTCACGCCTCCCGGGGAAGCATAGCGCCCGGCGAGAAAATCGCAGACGGCGCGCAGCGTCGCGACCCCTTCCTCCGTCGCGGTATTCAGCGCGGCATATTTCCCGCCCACGGCGGCCGGGTGGCAAAGCACCCCGTTCAGCGAGGGATCCTCCGAAAGACTGACCCGCAGAAGAAAATTGACGGAAATTCCGCAGGCCTCGTAATCCTTCATGAGCTTGTCGAGTCTTTCGATGGCGGCGGCGTCAAGCGTACAGGCCGCGTCCCCCGCCGTATGGGAAAGCGTTCCCGCCTGTCCGAGGGTAACAAGCTCATTCAAGCGAATTTCCACCGCCGTATGGGCCACCCCGTCGAGAATCGGCGTGCCCTCGAGGGGATAATAGCCCTTCTCGGAGGAGCTCCCGAGGGTTGCTCTTCCCGTCGCAAGCGCTTCGGGATTCGTGACGTATCCCGCCGCGCCGACCGGAATCAGCCCTCCCGCGTAATAAATCATCACCGCGTATTTTTTGAACAGCTCGTTCTTCTTCCCCGACAGGGAAAGGGAAAAGGCGAAGTCGGTTCCGTTCAGCCGGGTATTGGCGACCGCCGGCCGGCTGGTGGAAATCGCGCTGACCTCCTCCCAAGGGGAAAGCTCATAGAGATAGAGCGGGCTGTCCGCATAGCGTTCGGCCTCCCCGGCGCTCAGCTTTCCGCGCACGCCGAGGGTGTTTCTCTCCCGGTCAATCCGGCACTCGCTGACCTCTCCCACCGTAATCGGGGAGGTGTAACAGGCCGCCGGCGTCACCGAAAGAATCTCCACCTCCCCGGAGGAGGCCCCTCCGAAGGTGAGGCGGAACTTTCCTATATAGGAATCGGGAATCGGGAAGGTACAGGACACCTCCCCCTCCCCGCGAGGAATCTCTTCGGTCAACGAAAGCCGGTCGCTGTATTCCGGGGAATTGAGCGTGGTATAGGAAAGGGTCAGAGTGCGGCAGCCCGCCGGATTTCTCAGCCGGACGCGAATGCCCGCCCCGCCGCTGAAATCGCTCAGGTCAGGCTCTTCCGCCTCAAGGGAGGGATTTTCCCCGTTCAGCGTCAGAAAGAGTCTTTCACCCTCTTCATAAGCGATACCGTCCTCGGCCTCGTACCGGGCCGTCATATAGCGAAGGGCAAAGGCCGTTCTCTCCGACTCGGCGCCTCCGCAGGTATCAAGGAGGAAGAAAAGGTTCTCCTCCCCCGCCGCCGAAACCGTGAGGGTAAGACTTGAAACTCTCCCGGAAAGACCGCTTTCAAGAAGGTCGAAGCAGACCGCCTGCCAGCGGCCGGAGATCAGCGCCTTTGTCCCTTCGTAGGTTCCGCCGCGCGTGACGAAGGAAAGGGAGAGCGCCGCGTCCTCGGCGCTGTCCGGAACAAAAATCGCGCAGACAAAATACCGGAACCGTTCGGGATCTGAAAGCTTCTCCGGCGTCTTTGAGAGAACCACGCGGTTTTCCCCGTTCTCTTCCTCCGCGGTCACGTAGAGGGCGCGGCTCCCTTCAAAAACCGTATAAGGAGGAACGTCGAGCCCCGTCACCGCCTCGGCGACGCCGCCGCTCACCTTCCAGTCCACCGTGGCGTGGTTGAAATCGTCTTCCGTCGCGGTGAGGTATTTCAAAAGGATTCTGCTGTCCGGCTCGGAATAAACCTCTCCGGTCTCGGCGGCGAAAACCGGAAGAGGCGCCGGGAAAAAGGACAGAAGGGACAGAAGGGCGGCAAGCGCGACAAGGCCGCTTCCTACCCGTTTTCCGCCATTTTGCCTCATTTTTTCGCCTCCCTTTGCTCTGAAAAGGATATTCATCTTTATTGTAACACACTTTTATGAAAATTTCTATAAATATTGAAAAATTCCCAAAATATTTTTCGGAGAGGAAAAAAGGAGAGCGCCGGACGGCTCGCTTTCCCCTCCCCGCGCCCCGAAACGTGGGAAAATCGCCCTTTCCCCACCCCGCCGACGCGAAAAATCCGCAAAAAAGCCTTGCAATCCCGGGGTAGATATGTTATACTGTATAGGAATGTACTTCCTCCGCAGTCAGAAAGGAAAAGACTATGCAAGACAGAATTTTGGCCTCCGTCAACGGAAGCCCGATCACAGAAAACGACGTAACCGACGCGATTCTCTCGATGGGTCAGAGAGGGAAAAGCCTGATGAACCCGCAGGGGCGGCAGATGGTTCTTGAGGAGCTTATCGGGCGCCGCCTGATTCTCTCCTCCGCCAAAAAGGATCTTTTGGAATTTGACCCCGAATTCAAGCGCCAGCTCGCCGCTCTGAAGGACGAGCTCCTCACCAAATTCGCCGTCGAACGCATTCTTGCCGACGTGAAAATCACCGAGGCGGAGGTCCGGGCCTTCTACAACGAAAATCCCGAACAGTTTCAGCGCGGGGAGACGGTGACCGCCTCCCACATCCTCACCGACAGCGAGGAAAAGGCGAAAAAGATCCGCGAGGAAATCGCAAGCGGCAAGCTTTCCTTTGCCGAGGCCGCCCGCGCCTACAGCACCTGCCCCTCCGCCGAAAGCGGGGGAGATCTCGGGGCCTTCGAGCGGGGACAGATGGTGAAGGAATTCGAGGACGCCGCCTTTTCCCTTGAGCCCGGCGCCCTCTCGGAGCCGGTCGCCACGCAGTTCGGCTATCACTTGATTACCGTAAGAAAAAAGGAAGAGGCCGGCCTGCTTCCCTTTGAGGAAGTGAAGGAGCCGCTGACGGCGCGTCTTCTCGCCGAAAAACAGCAGAAGGCCTATGCCAGCCGCGTCAATCAGCTGAAAATCCTCTTCCCCGTCGACCGGTACTGATTTCCACGACGATCTGTCGTATTTTCCGAAAGGGTGTGATTTTTTTGCAGCAGCTTTTTACTCTTCTCTGTTGGATTCCCTTTTTCCTTCTCTTCCTCGGAACGGGAATCGCCTTCGCGCTTCTCGGCTATAAGCGGGGCGTCTTCCGCTCCCTGATTTCGATTGCTTCAACGACGGCGGCGGCGCTCCTTTCGCTCCTCTTTGCAAAGCTCCTTTCCTCCGCGCTTTCGCGGACGCTTGTAAACTCCATCCTACAGAATGAGTCTCTTCCGGATGAGCTTGCCCCGCTTCGCCCGCTTTTCCCTCTGCTCCTTCAAGGCATCTGCGCCTGCCTTCTCTTCCCCCTCGTTTTTCTCCTTCTCCTTTTGATTGTGAAAAACGTCGTCTCCTTCCTCACCGGGAAAAAGGTGAAAAATCCGCCGAAAGAGAAAACGGGTCTCCGCGTCGGAGGCCTTGCCCTCTCCCTTGTCGACGCTTTCCTTCTTACCCTGCTCTTTCTGACGCCTCTCTACGGCACCCTTTCCCACGGCGCCTCCCTTGTTTCCGCCGTCTCCTCCTTTGAGGAAAACGAGGAGCCGGAGATGACCGCGGCGCTGGAAGGAGTTGCCGGGAATCCGCTTCTTAAGCTTGCGAAGGCTCCGCCGTCCTCGCTTTTTTACGATTCCCTTATGACCGTTCGCTATCAGGGCACCTCCCTCTGCACCAGCCGTCTGATCCGTTCGGCCACGCCGCTCCTTTCCCGCATTTCCTCCCTTTCGGCTCTCAAAGAGAACCCGGAGGCCCTTCAACGGGAGCTTCGCCTCTTCCTTTCCGACGCCGAGGTCTTCCTGAGGGAAAGCCGTCCCATGTTCCTCCTCCTTGCCGACTCCCTCCGTCCCGTTTTTGAAGAAAACGAAACGGTTTCCGTCGTCATCACCCTTTTGTCCTCCGAGGAATGGAAGGAGAACCTTTCGGCCCTCTCCTCCCTCTTCGACTCCGCCGACCGGAACGGCGTTTTTACCCTCTTTGCCTCCGGAGGCGAAAAAGAGCCGGATCTTCTTGCTCTTTTCGGAGAAAACTCCCCCTTTACGGGAGAATTTCTCGACGACTTCACCGCCGCCCTCAACAAAACCGATTCCCTCGCCTCTATTAAGGTTTCCCTCCTTGAAACGATGACGAAATCCCTCACCAAGGACGAAAAGCTCTCCCCGGTCGGCGACCTCATCAAGAGGATTCCGCCCCGGGCCCTTTCGGAGGCCGACGCCCGCCGGGAGGCGATTTCCTTCCGTTTGATTCTCACCGGCATAGGGAGCATAGGCCAAGAGTCGAGCGGCCAAGAGGACGATATGGGCGCGACTGTGAAGGGAATTTCGCGAATCGTCGAGGGGCTTGCCTGCCATCCCTCCATCGGCCCGGAGGCCGCCGCCGAGGCCTTCGGCGGAATGCTCTCCGACCTCGGAATCCCCTTCCTCTCCTCCGACCTGCTAAAGGACACCCTGACGGAATCGGTTCAGGCCCCCGGGGAAAGCAACGCCTTCTCCGACCTTGCCGCCGCCGCGATCCGGATCGGGACGTTTTTCGACCCCGAAAGCGAAGATCTTTCCCCCACCGAGGTCGCCGAAACGCTCTTCAAGGAGGATCCCGCCGTCCTGCGCAAAATCGTCTCCCTGCTGAACGAGGAGACGCTGGGAGATCTTGTCACGGAGGAAAACGCCGACTCCTTCCGCCTCCTCAAGGCGGCGGTTTCCGGAATCGCGAACACCTCCCCCGACGCCTCGGAGGCGGAGGCCTTCTCCTCCTCCCTGCAGGGACTCTTCTCGGTCACCGCCGACTCCTCCCTCGCCTCCCTCTCCTCTCTTGAGACCTTTGTCTCCGACGCCGCCTCCTCCAAGGCCTTCCTTTCGGCCCTTACCGAGCTGACACAGGCGGACACCGAAAGCCCGACGGCCGACCCCTTCGGCCTGTCCCTCTCCAAAAAAGACAAAAAGGCCCTCTCCTCCGCGGTCGACGCCTACGCAAAGGAAAACGGCGGCGAAGCCCTTCGGCCCTTCTGCCTCTTCTTCGGCATCGACCCGGTCTCCTGACTTTTTCCCATTCTTAAAAAGGATCCTTCTTACCCCTTATGTCTACTGAATCCATCTACGCCGCCCTCGGCGTCAGCCGCCCCGTCCTTCTCTTCGGAGAAAAGGTTCTTTCCGACCTTGTCCCCCGCTTCCGAGCCATCGACGAAATGGCGGAATACAACCAAGGCAAGGTGCTTCTTGCCATGCAGAAAAACCGCGTCAACGCCACCCATTTTGCCGCGACCACCGGGTACGGCTACAACGACAGCGGGAGGGATACGCTGGAGGCCGTCTATGCCGACACCTTCCACACCGAGGCGGCGCTTGTCCGCCCGCAGATTACCTGCGGAACCCACGCCCTCACCGTCGCCCTCTCCTCCCATCTGCTCCCGGGGGACGAGCTTCTCTGCCCGGCGGGGAAGCCCTACGACACGCTTGAGGAGGTCATCGGCATCCGGGAATCTCCCTGCTCCCTCAAGGAATACGGGGTAGGTTACCGGCAGGTCGACCTTCTCCCCGACGGGAGCTTTGATTACGGCGCCATCGCCGACGCCATCGGAGAAAAGACCAAGCTCGTCGCGATTCAGCGCTCCAAGGGTTATCAGACCCGCCCCTCCTTCTCCGTGGAGCAAATCGGGGAGCTGATTGCCTTCATCAAAAAAAGAAAACCGACCGTCACCGTCATGGTGGACAACTGCTACGGGGAATTTGTCGAGGAGAAGGAGCCCTCCGACGTCGGCGCCGACATGACGGTCGGCTCCCTCATCAAAAACCCCGGCGGCGGGCTGGCCCCCATCGGAGGCTACATCTGCGGAACCAAGGCCTGCATTGAACGCTGTGCCTACCGCCTCTCAGCCCCCGGGCTCGGGCAGGAGGTCGGCGCCAACCTCGGCCTTCTTCCTTCCTTCTTTCAGGGCTTCTTCCTCGCGCCTACCGTCACCGCCTCTGCCCTGAAGGGCGCGGTATTCGCTTCCAACTGCTACGAGCGCCTCGGCTTCCGCGTCATCCCGACGGGGAGCGAGGAGAGGCACGACATCATTCAGGCCGTCGAGCTCGGCTCGCGGGAGGCCATGTCCGCCTTCTGCCTCGGCATTCAGGCCGCCGCCCCCGTCGACAGCTACGTCACCCCGGAGCCCTGGCCAATGCCTGGATACGATTCGGAGGTCATCATGGCCGCCGGGGCCTTCGTTCAGGGAAGCTCCATCGAGCTTTCCGCCGACGGCCCGGTGCGTCCGCCCTACGCCGTCTATTTTCAGGGCGGCCTGACGTGGTATCACGCCAAGCTCGGCATCCTTCTGTCGCTTCAAAAGCTCGTCGACGCCGGCATCGTCACGCTCTGATTTTATAACATGATGACGGACAACGGAATTCTGATTTTAAACAAGCCCGCCGGGATGACCTCCCACGACGCGGTGAACAAAATCCGGCGGCTCTACGGCACCCGGCAGGTCGGGCACGTCGGAACGCTCGACCCGATGGCGACCGGCGTCCTCTGCGTCCTTATCGGAAGGGCCGTCAAGGCGTCGGAATATGCCGTCCTGCAAAAAAAGACCTATCGCGCCGGGCTAAAGCTCGGCCTGACGACCGACACCGAGGATATCAGCGGAAAGCTTCTCTCCCATACCGTCGCCCCTCTGCCGAGCAAAGAGGAGGTAATCGCCGCCTCGTCCTCCTTTCTCGGGGAAGGGTCACAGATCCCCCCCATGTACAGCGCCTTGAAGCGCGGAGGGGAAAAGCTCTGCGATCTGGCGAGAAAAGGCGTGACCGTGGAGCGGGAGCCCCGCCCGATCACCGTCTATTCCCTCTCCTGCGAGGCAGTAAACGAGGAAGCCGGCGACTATTCCCTCACGGTCTGCTGCTCCAAAGGAACTTACATCCGCACGCTCTGCGCGGATATCGGCGCAAAGCTGGGCTGCGGAGGCGTCATGTCCTCCCTGCTCCGCCTTGAAACCGGGGATTTTTCCCTTTCGCAAAGTCATACCCTCGAAGAGCTGGAGGCCCTCTCTCAGGAGGCACGGAAAGCCCTTCTTCTCCCCCTCGAAACCCTCTTTGCCGACCTGCCAATTCTGCGCCTGCCGGGCTTTTTCGCAAGGCTTGCGCTCGACGGGAACGAAATCTATCTTTCCAAACTGGGTCTCGCCTTCCCGGAGGGTCAGCGCCTCCGCCTCTACGACGACAGCTTCTTCTCGCTCGGAGAGGTTCGGCTCTTTGAGAAGGGACTTGCCGTCAAGCCGATCAAAAAATTCCGGTTATAGAAGAAAACGAGGCCGCGGTTCTTTCCACGCGCGGCCATAAATTTTATTTTGTTTTGCTGTCATCGCCTTTTGACAGAAGGAATATTCATGATGAAGAGAAAAACCTCCGTGGCCGTCGTCGGAGCCGGTCACGCCGGAATTGAGGCCGCGCTCGCCTGCGCGAGAATGCACCTTGATACCGTTCTGTTTACCCTCAGCCTCGACGCCGTCGGAAATATGCCCTGCAATCCCTCGATAGGAGGAACCGGAAAGGGCCATCTCGTCTTTGAGATCGACGCCCTCGGCGGGGAAATGGGAAGAGCCGCCGACCTTGTCACCCTGCAAAGCCGGACCCTCAACACCGGGAAGGGCCCTGCGGTCCGCTCCAAGCGGATTCAGGCCGACCGGATGCTTTACCGTTCCCTCATGAAGAAAACGCTCGAGAGAACCGAAAATCTCCGGCTTGTTCAGGCCGAGGTCACCGAAATTCTGGTGAAGGAGGAGGACGGTCGACGCTCCGTCAAGGGGCTTGTCACCTCCCTCGGCACCGAATGGGAGGCCGACGCCGTCATCCTTTCGACCGGAACCTATCTTGACAGCCGCGTCATCGTCGGGGAACACGCCTACCCCTCCGGCCCCGACGGAATGCTCCCCGCCAAGGGCCTTTCGGAAAATCTCGCTTCCCTCGGCATACGGCTCATGCGCTTCAAAACCGGGACGCCTCCCCGTATTCACGCCGCCTCCATCGATTTTTCACAGCTGGAGATGCAGCCGGGGGAGGAAAAAATCACGCCCTATTCCCGCGACACCGATCCCTCCCGCCTCTCCTCCCTCTCGCAGCTTCCCTGCTACGTCGCCTACACAAACGAAACCACCCATGAAATCATAAGAAAAAATCTCGACCGTTCCCCCCTCTATTCCGGCATCATCAAGGGAACCGGCCCCCGCTACTGCCCAAGCATTGAGGACAAGGTCGTCCGCTTTTCCGGCAAGGAGCGCCATCAGCTTTTTGTCGAGCCGATGGGAAGCGACACCGAGGAAATGTATCTTCAAGGCTTTTCCTCCTCCCTCCCGGAGGACGTACAGCTCGAAATGCTCCATTCGATCAAGGGCTTTGAAAACGCGCAGGTCATGCGCAACGCCTACGCCATCGAATACGACTGCTGCGATCCCACACAGCTTTTCCCGTCGCTTGAATTCAAGGAAATCGGCGGCCTCTTCGGCGCCGGGCAATTCAACGGAACCTCCGGCTATGAGGAGGCCGCCGCGCAGGGACTGATCGCCGGGATCAACGCCGCCCGGAAGCTGACCGGAAAGCCTCCCGTCGTCCTCCCCCGCGACAGCTCCTATATCGGTACCCTCATCGACGACCTTGTCACCAAGGGAACGAACGAGCCCTACCGGATTATGACCTCTCGCTCGGAATACCGCCTGCTTCTCCGGCAGGACAACGCCGAGGAGCGGCTGATCGGCTATGGCCGGGAGGTCGGGCTGATCTCCGACGCCCGCTGGGAGGACTTCTTAAAGAGGAAAAAGCTTACGGAGGAGGAACGGGAGCGACTGGAGAAAACGACGGTTTCCCCCTCGGAAGAGCTGAACAACCGGCTGGCGGAGATCGGCTCCACCCCGATTTCCTCGGGAGTCAAGCTCGCCGACCTGCTCCGCCGCCCGGAAATTTCCTACTCCTTCCTCGCGCCCTTTGACCCCTCGCGCCCTTCGCTTCCCGATTCGGTGACCTATGAGGTCGAGGTGACGGTAAAATACGAGGGCTACATCAAGCGGCAGAAGGCGGAGGCCTCCCGGATGACCAAGCTCGCCGAGAAAAAGCTCCCGCCCGACCTTGACTATGCCGCCATTGAAGGCCTCCGGCTGGAGGCGCGGCAAAAGCTCGGGAAGATAAAGCCCCTCGATATCGGGCAGGCCTCCCGGATAAGCGGCGTCAGCCCCGCCGATATCTCGGTGCTCCTGATTTATCTGAAAGCCAAAGAAAACCGGAACGGAAGGAAAGAATAACGCCCCGTTCCGGGAAAATCCGGAAGCTCCGCCCTCTCCTTTGGGGCGGGTCTCCGCGCCGTTTTTTCGGCTTTCCTTGTCCGGGGACACGTATTCTTCTGCACCTTCCTTTCGGCCCGGGGGTGCGTATCATTTACGGCATCCCCTCGGCCGGGGCTTCCGCTCCGTTTTTCGGCCTTCCTTTGACCGGGGCCACGCATTCTTTTACGCTTTCCTTTCAAGCGGGTCTCCGCGCCGTTTGCAACATCCCTTTGCCCGCCCCCGAAGCTTGTTTACGACTTCCTTTTGAAAAGAGAAATTCCGATGCCTTATTCCGCCCTCGTCTCCTTCGCACTGGAAGAAAACGGCCTGTTCCCCTCAAAAGAGCAGGTGGCCCGTCTTTCCTCCTACCTCTCTTCCCTGCTTCTTGCCAACGAAAAAATGAATCTCACCGCCCTGCGCGATCCCTTGGAATCGGCGGTAAAGAACCTTGCCGACTGTGCGCTCTGCCTCCCCTTTCTGCCGCAGGGAGCCGCCCTTCTTGACGTCGGAAGCGGCGGAGGCCTGCCGGCCTTTCCCTTTGCGATTCTCCGGGAGGATCTCTCCATCCTCGCCCTCGACAGCACGCAGAAAAAGGTGACCTTTCTGGAAGAAACCGCCGCCCGGTTGGAGCTGAAAAACCTCTCTGCCCACTGCGGACGCGCCGAGGAGCTTGCGCACGATCCGTCCTTCCGGGAGCGCTTCACCGCCGTTTCGGCGCGGGCGGTGGCAAGACTGCCGATTCTTGCGGAGCTCTGCCTTCCCTTTCTCTCCCCCGGCGGCGTCTTCCTCGCCATGAAGGGAAAGCTCGCCGAGGAGGAGCTTGCCGAGGCGAAAAAGGGAATCGCCCTGCTCGGCGGAGGGGAGCCTCAGCTCCACCCCCTCGTTCTGCGCGGCCTTCCGGAGCCGCAGGAGCGGGCCGCCGTAACGGTAAAGAAACTCTCCCGCACCCCCGCCCGCTATCCGAGGAGCTTTGCAAAAATCAAGCAGAAGCCGCTGTAAATCGCTTCCAAAGTCCAAACACGGCGGCGGAAAACGCTTGTTTTGCCGTCCGTCCCGATCCTGCGCAAGGGTTCCTTTTCGCCCTTCATCCCCGCGCCGCGTAAAAGATCCACCGGCCATCCTCGCACCGCGTAAACGCCTTTTTACCGGTCATCGCCGCACTGCGAACAGACCTTTTGTCCGGACATCGCCGCGCAAAAACCTTTTTGACCGGACATTCCCGCGCCGCGCAACAGCGCCTTTTTACCGATCATCCCCGCTTAATAGACGAACCCCGGGAACAGCTTCCTGCTCCCGGGGTCTTTTTGACTTTCCGATCCGATTCTCTGACGGCGCGGCGCCTTTTGGCTTCGCGCCCGGCTTGTTTTTTCTCCCGCAAGGTGCGCGAGAGCTCTTCTGCTTATTCCTTCCCCTGTGGGGGCCTGCGGGATTCCTTCCCCGCGTCTTCCCGGTCGGGACGGGGAATTTGCCGACCGCCTCGGGGAGGAAAGACTCCGGACGGCGGCCCTGCCGGTGACTCTTCGGAGCCTTCCGGTTCTCCTTCGGCCTCCTGCTTTTCCTGCGTGATATACCGCTCGGCCTGCGCCGAGAAGAGGGTATAATATTGCTGTTTGGCCGCCATCAGCTCGGCGTGCGTTCCGGTTTCAACGACTCTTCCGTTTTGAAGAACCACGATTTTGTCCGCCGTCGTCGCGCTTGAAAGCCGGTGAGAAACGAAAATCGTCGTCCTGTCCTTCCGCAGCTCATCGAACTGCCTGTAGATCTCCTGCTCCGCGATGGCGTCGAGGGAAGCGGTCGGCTCGTCGAGGATCAGCACGTCGGTGTCGCTGTAAAAGGCCCTTGCGATGGACAGCTTCTGCCACTGCCCGATCGAAAGCTCCACGCCGTTTTCCTCAAAATACCTCATCAGCGGGGTATCGTAGCCGTTCGGCAGGGCTTCGATGAAGTCGGCGGAATTGCTCTGCTCGGCGGCCCGCCGGATTTCCTCCTCCCGCACCTCCTTGCTCACCTGACCGAAGAAAATGTTCTCCCGGACGCTGACCGCATACTTGCCGAAATCCTGAAAGATGATACCGAACACCGAATAGAGCTCCCCGACGTCGTATTCCTTTATGTCGTACCCGTCGAGAAGGATCACGCCCTCCGTCGGGTCATACAGTCTTGTCAGGAGCTTGATAAGCGTTGTCTTTCCGGCGCCGTTGAGGCCGACCAGCACCACCGTGCTTCCCGCTTCAATCGTCAGGTTGATATGGTCGATAACCTTCCGCTCGGTTCCGGGATAAGAGAAGGAGACGTTTTTGAATTCAAATTTGTGCGCCGTATGCCTCGTCACCCGGCGCGGCGTGGGAAGGGAGGGAACCACCGTTTTCTTCTCGTTCATGAAGGTGATCATATTGTCTATGAAAAGCGTTCCCTCGTAAATCGACGCTGTCGTCGAAATCAGCGTGCCGATCCCTCCCGCGATGCTTGTCAGCGCCCCGGTATAAAGGGAATAATCCCCGACCTGATAGGTGCCTGCCCAGACGCCCCGGGCAATTTGCAGGAAGAGCACGCAGTTGACCGCCGTGGAAAGAAGGGAGAGAAGGATCTGCCAACCGCCCTCGGCGAGGAAAAGCCTTTTCAGCCCCCGGAAATAGCGGGAAAAGACCTCCTGATACCGCCCGATAAAGGTTTCGGAAAGGCTGAACATCCGGATTTCCTTCACCATATCCTTATTCGTCATCAGGCCGGAGTAATAGTTCATCTGCCTTCTGTCCTTCGAGCGGTGCCGCATATAGAGGAAGTTTTTCTTCCTATAGACAAAGTTGATAATCGCCGAGGGAATGCTGACGGCGGCGATGATCAGCGGCGCGACAGGGCTGATGGCGATAAGAATCACAATATAGGAAACCATGCTGATGACGGTACTGATAATGGTAAAGTTCGCGTTGAGAATCTGAATCGGCCGGTGTCCGGCCTCCCGGCTGGCGTTTTCGAGCTTTTCGTAGAAATCCGGGCGATCGTAACCGGCAAGGTCGATCTCCTTCGCCTTCGTCATAATCTTGACGTTGACGTGATTGACGACCAGCTCCCCCGCGATGTTGTTCATAATCGAGCTGAGCTGCGCCACGATTCTCGTCAGAAACAGGTAGAGAAACTGGAAAAGGAAAAGCGTCATGATCCCCTGAAAGAGAATCTCCCCACCGTTCTGCGCCGCGGTATAGGCCTCGGCGAGCGTATTGAGAATCCTTGCCGCGATCACCGACCCGACCACCGGCATCGCCCCGTTGAAAATCGCCATGAATATCATCAGAAAGAGAATCCACGGCCTTGTCTCCCACACCAAACGGAAAATGTAGAACAGACGGAAGAAAAATTTCGTCACCGTCCGCCAGAGAAACCCCGGAACCTCCTTCAGATTCTTCGGCTTCGGCTCCTTATTCTTTTCGCTGACCGCCCCGCGCGGCGGCCCCATCATTGGTCCTCCCGGTCCCATCAAACCCCTCCTTTTTTGCCTCGGCAAAATTGTTTGAAATCTAACTAATTGCTTCTATTATACACCTCTTTTTTCCTCTTTGCAAGAGCGGGGAAGGAAAAATCCGAAAAAAAGTGAAAACTTTCTCGCCTTTTTTCATTGACTTCCCCGCTTTCGGATGATATAATGAAGAAAAAGAGGGCTTTTGTTTTCCTTTCCCTCTCTTTCCTTTTCAAAGGAGGCTTTCGCGGTGTCATTTCTGAAATCCCTTTCCTTTTTCTCCCTCGCCTGCTTTCTTCTCTGCCTCGGCGCCACCGGCTGCCGGTCGGAAAAGGGGGAGTCCCCCGTCTCCGATTCCCTCCCGGAAAGCTCCGAAAGCGCCCCCGTCGCCGCCTCTCCCGACGGGACTTACCGACTTGTAAAAAAGACGGTGGGAGACGTCGATTTTACTTCTTTTACCCTTCAAAGCACCCTTGTCCTCGACGGGGAGAGCGCCGTCTGGCTTGAAACCGACTATTCCGGCCTTTCCACGCGGGAGGGAAGCTATACCCTGCGCGGAGAATCCGCCGTCCTCGTCTTCGACCGTGCCTCCTATTCCCTCAAAGAGAACCCGACGGGGGAGAGCCTCACCCTTTCACAGAAAAAGGGCGGGAAGACTTGCCTCTGGCTCTTTGAAAAGGAATCGCCCTCGACCTCCCTCCCTTCTTCTCCCGGGACTTCCTCCGGCGTCGACTTCACCTCCGAGCTGTTCGGGGACGACAGCGAGCAGAATTTCTACAACTACTGCCCCTCCGTCATGCTGGAGGGATCCGACACCCTTCACGTCTGGTACTGTTCAAACAAGACCTCCGGGAACGTGACCGACTACATTTTCTACCGGAAGGGAAAGCTTGACGCCTCCGGAAAATGGAGCTTTTCCGAAAAAACGGTGGCCCTTGCCCCCGACGGCGACAACAAGGGAAGCTGGGACGACCGCCACAACTGCGATCCCTCGGTGGTAAAGGGCGCCTTCACCCTGAACGGGGAGACCTATTCCTATCTTCTCTCCTACCTCGGTTGCCGCTCGAACGATATCAATCAGGTCGGAATCGCGGTTTCAAAGACGCCGGAAGGGCCTTACCTTCGCGTCCCCGACGTCAATCCCCTCTGCAATTTCTTTGCCTCTCCCGACTACAACCCCTCAAACGTAACGTGGGGCTACGGTCAGCCCTCCCTCGTCAGCGTCGACCGCGCCGGGAAGGTTCTCCTCTTCTACACGCGGGGAACGCCGTCCGGCACCTACACGCAGGTGGAGGAATGGGATCTTTCCGATCTCTCTTCGCCGAAAAAGCTCCGCGCGGCAAGGGTTTCCGAGCAGGGGATTCCCTCAAACACCGACATTCACGGCGCCGACTTCGCCTATGACCCGGTCAGGGAACGGATTTATTTTGTCACCGACAATTTCCCGATCCCCACCGACGGAGGCGTCAACGTCATTTCCAAAAACGTCTCCCTCTACTATACCTCCCTCGGGCAAAACGGGCTTGACCGCCTTTTCGGAGACGGCGGAAGCTACACCTGGCAGTCGGTCGGGGAGGTAAACCTTTACGCCCGCAACCACAACGCGGGGCTTCTCACCGACGAATACGGCCTTCTGACCGATCCCTACCGTCTCCCGCTCCTCTTCACCAAGGCCGACCTCGCCACCGATTTCCCCGGCTGGCCGGGCGGCGGGCAGTGGCCCTTCCTTCACACCTACCGTCTGCACGGATATGTTGCCGCGCTGAATTAAAAGAGAAAATCCCCGGCGCGTCCTTCTTTTCAGAAGGGCCGCCGGGGCTCTTTTTGTTTTGCTTTGCTTTCCTTTGAAAGGGCTTTTTTATCCCAACAAGGCGCGGTCGTTTGCAAATTCCGAACCCGCCGCCTTGGCGAAGGCGCCGAGGAGCGCCTCTACCGTCAGCTTCTTTTTCTCCTCACCCGAGATATCGAGGATAATCTTGCCCTCGTTCAGCATGATCAGCCGATTGCCGTGGGCGATAGCGTCCTTCATGTTGTGGGTCACCATCAGGGTCGTGAGGTGATGCTCGTTGACCAACCGATCGGTGATTTCCAGCACCTTTGAAGCCGTTTTGGGGTCGAGCGCCGCGGTATGCTCGTCGAGGAGAAGAAGCTGAGGCTTTTTCAGCGTCGCCATCAGAAGCGTCACCGCCTGCCTCTGCCCGCCGGAGAGCAGGCCCATTTTGGTCGTCAGACGGGTGTCAAGGCCGAGATCCAGCTCCTTCAAAGCCTCCCGGTAATGCTCCCGATCGCCCTTCGTCAGCGCCCACTTGAAGCCTCTGCGCTTCCCTCTGCGGTCGGCGATCGCCATGTTTTCCTCCACCCACATATCGGCGGCGGTTCCCATCATCGGATCCTGAAAGACCCGTCCGATGTATTTGGCGCGTTTATACTCCGAGAGGCGGGTCACGTCGACGCCGTCGATGAGAATGCTTCCCTTATCGACGGGGTAAACCCCGGCGACCATATTCAAAAGCGTCGATTTCCCGGCGCCGTTCCCCCCGATGACTGTGACAAAATCCCCGTCGTTCAGCGTCAGGGAGAGGTCGGAGAGCGCCACCTTTTCGTTGACGGTTCCGGCGTTGAAGATTTTCGTTACACAGCGAACCTCAAGCATCTTTCTTCCCTCCCTTGACGGCTTTTTTGAAATATCTCTTTTTCACGTAGGGCATTCCGAGGAAGAAGGCGACGACAAGCGCCGAGAACATCTTGAGAAGGTCGGTTCTCAGGCCGAGGAAAACGATGGTGGAAAAGACGAAATAGTAGCAGACGCCGCCGAGCGCCACGCCGAGCAGACGGACGATAAAGCCGGAGGAAAGCTTCGAGACGACGGCCTCCCCCACCACGACGGCGGCAAGGCCGATGACGATCGCGCCCCGTCCCATATTGATATCCGCCGAGCCGCTGAACTGCGCGAGAAGCGCTCCCGACATGGCGACGATGCCGTTGGAAATCATCAGGCCGAGAACCTTGGCGAAATCGGTGTTGATTCCCTGCGCACGGCTCATATGAAGGTTGTTTCCCGTCGCCCGCAGGGAGGAGCCGAGCTCGGTGCCGAAGAACCAATAGAGAAGGGCAATCAGTCCGACAACAAAGAGAATCAGCGTCAGATTCGTTTGAAGAAGCCGCTCCTCCAGATTGGACACCGCCACGTGGTAGACCTGCCCGGGGAGCGCGACGTTGGATTTTCCCATCAGAATCAGGTTCACCGACCAAAGCATCAGCTGTGTAAGAATGCCCGCCAGAATCGCGGGGATGCCGAGCAGGGTATGAATCAGCCCGGTCACAAGGCCGCAGAGGACGCCCGCCACCGTCGCCGCCAGAATGGCGACCCAGATATTCACTCCGTACACGGTCATCAGAACCGCGCAGACGGCGGCTCCCGTACAGATAGAGCCGTCGACCGTCAGATCGGCAATATCCAAAATTTTAAAGGTGATAAAGACGCCGATGGCCATAATGCCCCAGATCAGCCCCTGCGCCACGACGCCGGGAAGCGTTCCCAGCCAGTTTGTAAAGTTCATGCCGTGTTTCCTTTCGCCTTCTCTTTTTCCCGATGAAGCTTTCCCTATAAAGGAAGGAAACCGGAGCCGCGCGCGCAGGCAACGGCCCCGGTGCCCTCATTTTTCGTTTTTGCCGTCCGGCGCGTTATCCCTCGGTGGGAATCGGCACGTAGCCCTTCGCCTCAAGGTCGGCGGTATCGATGCCGAGCGCCTTGCAGCGGTCGGCGTTGTACATCTTGGTAACCTCCGCCGCGTATTCGATGGGCATTTCCTCAATCTTGGCCTCACCCTTCAAAATCTTGGCGGCCATCTTCGCCGTCGCTACGCCGAGGTCATAGTAATCGATGGAGAGGGTGACGACTCCGCAGCCGGAGCAGATGCTCTTCTCGCCGGCGACGACGGGGGTGTCGCCGATGGCGCCGAGAATCGTGCCTGTGCAGGTGGCGGCGGTGTTATCGGTCGGGATGTAAATCACGTCCTCCTCCGCGGCCTTGGCGGCAATCGTGTTGATTTCGTTGGAATCGGCAAAGGCGTAATTCGTGCAGGTGAGGCCCATTTTTTCAAGCTCTTCCTTCACAACCTTCACCTGATAGTCGGAATTGGGCTCCGCGGAGCAGTAGAGAAGGCCTACCGTCTTCGCATCCGGGAAGATTTCGGTGATCATCTTCGCCTGATCGGCAAGAGGCGCGAGGTCGGAGGTTCCCGAGACGTTTCTGCCGACGGTGCCGTTAAAGTCTTTCAGGCCGAGAGCGGTGCCGTACTCGGTAATCGAGGTGCCGAGCACCGGGATCTTGTTCGTGCCGTTGGCCGCCGCTTGAAGCGCGTCGGTGGCGTTGGCCATGATGAGGTCGACCTTCTTGGAAACAAAGTCGTTGATGATGGTCGTGCAGACCGTTTTGTCGCCCTGCGCGTTGTTTTCAAGGAATTTTACCTTGCCCTCGCCCAACTCCTTCACCAGCTGTTCCTTAAAGCCTCTCGTCGCGGCGTCCAGCGCGTCGTGGGGAGCCGCCTGACAGATTCCGACTGTATACTCCGCGCTTTTTCCGCAGGAGGAGAGGGAAATCATGGCCCCCGCGCAGAGAAGCGCCGCGAGCAGAACGGCCGTTAGTTTTCTTACGTTCATCTTGTTTTTTTCCATCCTTTTTTATATGATACTTGGGGATTACTTTATTATACTATAATTCTTTTTTGCTGTCAAGGAACGGATTTACAAAAAAGGGCAAAAAAAGCGGAAAGGATTTAAAATATTTTTTCTAAATTTGAAGAAAACGCTTGACAAGCGGCAGAAAATATGATATCATATTGATATCAATCAGAATCAAAGGAGATTTTCATCATGAAAGAAATCACACTCGGAAAAAGAAAAAAAGGAATGGCCGTTCTGCTCCTCACCATTCTCCTCTATCTCGCCGCCGTCGCGGCTGTCATCGTTGGGGGAATCCTTGAAAGCTACATCCTCCTCGGCGTCGGATGCTTCTGGCTTCTCGTCGGATGGCTTCCCTTCCTCGGCCTGAAGGTTTTAAAGCCTCAGGAGGCGCTGGTGCTCACCCTCTTCGGAAAATACCTCGGCACCCTTCGCGGGGACGGCTTCTTCTACGTCAATCCCTTCTGCACCGCCGTCAATCCCGCCGCGAAAACCCGTCTCAACCAGTCGGGAGACGTCGACAGCAAGAGCGGCGGAGAGTCGATTCTTCTCACCCCGACGGCGGGAACCGTCCCGACGGTCGATAAAAGAATTTCCCTCAAGGTCATGACGTTGAACAACAACCGGCAGAAGATCAACGACTGCCTCGGAAATCCCGTGGAAATCGGAATCGCCGTCACGTGGAGGGTCGTCGATACCGCCAAGGCGGTTTTCAACGTCGACAACTACAAGGAATTCCTCTCCCTGCAGTGCGACTGCGCCCTGCGCAACATCGTCCGCCTCTATCCCTATGACGTCGCGCCCAACGTCGATACGACCGGGGACGGCATCGCCGACGAGGGGAGCCTTCGCGGATCAAGCGAAATCGTGGCGGCCCGGATCCGGGACGAAATCCAACAGAAGGTTTCGGAGGCAGGGCTGGAAATCATCGAGGCAAGGATTACCTATCTCGCCTACGCGACGGAAATCGCCGCCGTCATGCTCCAGCGCCAGCAGGCTTCCGCCATCATCGACGCGAGAAAGATGATTGTCGACGGCGCCGTCGGCATGGTGGAAATGGCGCTTGAGAGACTGAGTCAGAACAACACCGTCACCCTTGACGAGGAGCGCAAGGCGGCGATGGTCTCCAACCTTCTCGTCGTCCTCTGCGGCAATCGCGACGCGCAGCCGGTCGTCAATTCCGGAAGCCTCTACTGATGATGGCAGAAAGCAAAAAGCAGGTCCCTTTGCGCATTTCCGCCACCCTCTACAGCGACCTCGCCCAATGGGCGGAGCAGGATTTCCGATCCCTGAACGGGCAAATCGAATATCTCCTCACCGAATGCGTAAAGCAGCACAAAAAAACCGGGAAATACCTGCCGGATCCCCAGCCCTCCGACGGGTCGCTCTGACAGGCCCCGCCGTCAGTCACCCTTCTTTCCCTTTTGCATAGACTGTATATCAGAAAGGCGGATGGCACCTCCCCGAAAAGGAGCGCCGACGGCTTCCGCCACCGCCTTTCTGAGTAAAGAGAAAGGACGGATATCACGATGGGCTGCCTCTGCAACATTTTTGATGACTGCAACGTCTGGGTCATCATCCTGATTCTTGTGATTCTTTATTGCTACTGCAACGGCGAAAACTGCTGCCACGGTTGACCCGTTTGCTCCCCGGCCCGCCGCTTCTGCGGCGGGCCCTTTTGGCGTTCAGGAAGCCCCCCGGGGCCGTATGCGTCGTCTGCCGCTATCTAACCCTTTGCGCGGCCTTTTCGGCGTTCCCTGACGGCCCCTCACGCGCCGGTTCTGCGTGACCCGTACCTGTCACCGTTGCCCGATCCTGCGCGGTTCTGCGCGACCCGTACCTGTCACCGTTGCCCGATCCTGTGCGGTTCTGCGCTGTTTTCAGAGTCCCGAACCGCTTCGCATCGTTCCGCTGCACCGGCGACCTCCCCGCCGGTCAAACACGCCCTATTCATAAAAAATTAAAGAATTATCTATTGATTTTTCCTTGCTATTGATATATAATATCAATAATGAATATCCTATGCGAAAAGAGCGCCGGAAATGAAAAGACAAACCCTTCAGAAAAGCATTATTTCAAATGCTTTGAAGCAGCTCGGCAATCACCCGACGCCCGCCATGGTCTACGAAAAGATTCACCCGGAGTATCCCTCCATCAGCCCCGCCACCGTCTTCCGGGTTCTGGCCGGGGAATGCGAGGAGGGCCGCGCCCAGCGCGTCTACGTTCCCGGCGGAACGGTCCGGTACGAATACGGAACGCGCAGGCATTCGCATATCCGCTGTCGGATCTGCGGAAAAATCGCCGACGTCGAGACGCCTCCCTCCCTGAATCCCGTCGACTCCGTTCTTGACGCCGAGGGATTTTCGGTGGAATCCTGTTTCCTTGAATTTATCGGCCTCTGCCCGGACTGCCGAAAGGCTTCCGACGCTACCGATAAAAATAAATTTTAACTTTTGAGAGGTATTGTTATGAAATTTGTATGCACCGTTTGCGGCTACGTCTACGAAGGCGACGCGGCCCCCGAAAAATGCCCGGTCTGCAAGGCTCCCGCCTCTAAATTCAACGCGATGCCGGAAGGCCGTACATGGGCGGCGGAGCACGTCGTCGGCGTCGCTCAGGGCGCTCCTGAGGACATCCTCGCCGATCTTCGCGCCAATTTTGCCGGAGAGTGCACGGAAGTCGGAATGTACCTCGCCATGGCGAGAGTCGCCCACCGCGAAGGCTATCCCGAAATCGGTATGTACTGGGAAAAGGCCGCTTACGAGGAGGCGGAGCACGCCGCCAAGTTCGCGGAGCTCCTCGGAGAAGTCGTCACCGATTCCACCAAGAAGAACCTTGAGATGAGAGTCGAGGCGGAAAACGGCGCCACCGCCGGAAAGTTCGACCTCGCCAAGCGTGCAAAGGCCCTGAATCTTGACGCCATTCACGACACCGTTCACGAAATGGCAAGAGACGAAGCCCGCCACGGCAAGGCCTTCGAGGGCCTTCTTGCCAGATACTTTGACAAGAAATAACTCTTTCCTCTTTTGAGAAAGCGGAAAACCGCTTCTCTTCCCCGCTCCGCGTCTCTGCGGAGCGGGCTTTTGTTTTTCCGGAGTTCCCGATTTCACCGATTTCCCGGGCATCCCAAAAGACCGGTTTTTCTCGCCCGTTTCTGAAAGCCCTTTACGGGGGCTTTCTTCCCCGTCCCCAAAGGCCAAACTTTTCCCGTTTTTTTCTTCGGTTTTTCAAAAAACCGGTTTTGCGGCGCACGCCCTGTCGACCGAAAGCCTGTTTTCTTCGACTTTTTCAAAAAGTCGATTTTTCAGCGCTTTCCCATCCGTCCGAAAGCCTGTTTTCTCCGATTTTTCAGCGCTTTCCTCTCCGTCCGAAAAGCCCGGATTTTCTCACTCTTTTCTCAAACGTCCTGCGGCCCGTCTTCCCGGCCCTTCCCTGCCGTTTCCAAAAGTGTCCTTTCATGGCCTTTCTTACCCATCGCCGAAAGCTCTCTTTTCGCTTCCTTCTCTCTCCTCTCCTGAAAAAGAAAACTTTTCATCAAATTTTTTCTTCTCCTTTCGACAGCGGTGCCCACAGCCTTCCCTTTTCCGCTCTTTCGGAAGCTTTTTCGGAAAGAAATCCGAAAAAACCCCGACAAAATTCTGTCGCCGAATTCTTTTCTCTGTGATATAGTTTAAACACCCCGCAAAATTCGGCGGGAAATAAGAGGAAAACCAAAAGCCGACGAAAGGACGAAAAAAATCATGACCTGTACAAGCCGGATAAAAAAAGCTTTGGGAGCAAAAGGAAGAAAGGAATCCTACTACGGAAAAATTCAGTATCTGCCGACCGGGAGCATTCTCCCCAACCCCTCCCAACCGAGAAAAAATTTCAACGACGAAGCCCTCTTCCGTTTAGCGGAAAGCGTTCTGCGCTACGGCGTCCTCCAGCCGCTTTCCGTTCGATTCGCCAAGGGCCAGCCTCCGGATCCCTCCACGCCCCTCGCTTCCTGCCGTTTTGAGCTGATTGCCGGGGAACGCCGCCTCCGTGCCGCGAAAATCGCCGGGCTTCACGAGGTACCCTGCATTCTCATCAACGCCGACGACAAAAAATCCGCCGAGCTCGCCTTGATTGAAAATCTCCAGCGGGAAGATTTGAATCTCTTCGAGCAAGCCGGAGCCATCAGCTCTCTTATCGACGTTTACGGCATGACGCAGGAGCAGGCGGCGCATCTGCTGGGAATGACGCAGGCGGCGGTCTCAAACAAGCTCCGCCTCCTGAAGCTCACCTCCTCCGAGCGGCGGCTCATCGTCGAGAACAGTCTCAGCGAGCGGCACGCGCGCGCCCTCTTGAAGCTCTCCGATCCGGATTTGCGGAGCGAAATTCTGCAAACCGTCGTCAAAAAGGGCCTGACCGTCGCGGGAACCGAGGCCCTGATCGACCGCTATCTTTCCAAAGACATCCCCGATTCCGCTGGGGAGGGATCGCGAAAAATGATTCTCAAGGATCTCCGGATCGTATACAATACGCTGGATCGGGCGCTGGACGTCATCGAGCAGGCAGGGATCGCCGTTGCCAAAGAGAAGCACGAAAGCGAGGACGCCGTCGAGCTGATTATTACGATCAGCAAGCGCCGGGAAGGCGCCTGACGTCAAGCCTGACGTCAAGCCTAACGTCAAGCCTGATATCAAGCCACCCACCGTCAAGCCTAACGCCAAAAGAAATGTTTCACGTGAAACTTTTTGCGCCATGTTGAGCAGGCTCCCCAACGCTGTGCCGAACCGGATTGTTTCACGTGAAACAGTTTTGTTCTCACCCTTGCGGGCTTCCTTTTGCGCACCCGTGTTGCATGAATTGTTTCACGCGAAACATTTCCAGTGATTTTGCCCCGCGTGAGCATTTATCTGCCTGGGGCCTTTGTTCCACGCGAAGAATTCTTCCGCGCATTTTGTAGGACGGGCTTCTCTGATTCGGCGTTGCGCGGGTTGTTTCACGCGAAACATTTTTGTCCTCGCCCTTGTAGAGCTCCCTTTTGCGCACCCTTGTCGCATGAATTGTTTCACGTGAAACATTTCCCCATGACTTTGCCCCACGCGAGCGCTTGCCTATCCGTCTCTTTTGTTTCGCGTGAAACATTTTCCTGTTATTTGCTCTCGTACACGCCGGTTGTCCCATGTCGCCTTTGTTTCACGTGAAACATTCGCCCTTTCGGCGAAAGCCCCCTCCCAGCCCCGTCGGCAACACATTTTTCTTTATTTTGTAAAAACTTTATTATTTCCGCAGGGCTCTTGACTTTTCGAGGGAAAATTGCTATAATAGATGGTACTATACCATCCATTCAGGAGAAAATCCGTGGGAAAAATCATTGTATTTGCCAACCAAAAAGGCGGCGTGGGAAAGACGACCTCCGCCGTCAACGTCGCGGCCTCCGTCGGGGCAAAGGGAAAGCGCGTCCTTCTTGTCGATCTGGATCCTCAGGGGAACACTTCCAGCGGAGTTGGCATCAACAAAAAGAATATGAAGCTCTCCACCTACGATGTGTTGATCGGCAGAAGCAGCGCGGAATCCTGCATCGTTGAAACAGAATATAAAAACCTCTCCATCATTCCCTCCAACATTTCCCTGGCCGGAGCGGAATTTGAGCTCGTCAACTGCGAAAAGCGGGAGCACCGGCTGAAAAACGCCCTCGCGCTGGTTAAGGACAACTACGACTATCTCTTCATCGACTGTCCGCCTTCCCTCGGAATCCTCACCGTCAACGCCTTGGCGGCAAGCGACGGCGTGATCGTTCCGATGCAGTGCGAGTATTATTCGCTCGAAGGCCTGTCACAGCTCATGTCGACCATCAAGGCCTGCAAGCGCCTGTACAACCCCGATTTGCAGATCCTCGGGATCCTGATTACCATGTACAACGGCCGTCTTAATCTTTCGATGCAGGTCATGGACGAGCTGAAAAAATATTACGCGGGCAAGCTCTTCAAAACCACCATTCTGCGGAACGTCCGTCTCAGCGAAGCGCCGAGCTACGGAATGCCGATTTTGTACTACGACAAGCACAGCAAAGGGGCCGAGGCTTATAACAACGTTTCCGACGAAATTATGGAACGGATGTAAGGCCCCACCGATCAGAAAGGGAAAAAACTATGGCAAAACCGAAAAATACCGGACTGGGCAAGGGCCTTGACGCGATTTTCTACGAAAACAGCGCCGAGACCGGCGGGAACGTCACGATGCTCCGCCTGTCGGAGATCGAGCCGAACCCCGAACAGCCTCGCCACACCTTCGACACCGAAGCGCTGGCGCAGCTGGCCGACTCCATTTCCTCCCACGGCCTGATTCAGCCGATCGTCGTCCGCTCGGTGGGAACCGACGGATATTATCAGATCGTCGCCGGGGAGCGCCGCTGGAGAGCCTCCAAAATGGCGGGGCTCACCGAGGTGCCCGTCATCATCATGGAAATGGACGACAAAAAGGCCGCGCAGGTGGCGCTGATTGAAAACGTACAGAGGGAAAACCTCAATCCGATGGAGGAGGCCGGCGCCTATCAGGCTCTCCTTTCGGAATACGGAATGACGCAGGAGGAGGTTTCCAAACAAATCGGGAAAAGCCGAAGCGCCATCGCCAACACCCTTCGCCTTCTCGACCTTCCCTCCCCCGTCTGCGAGCTGGTGAGGAGCGGAAAGCTCTCCGCCGGTCACGCGCGCACCCTTCTCGGCCTGAAGGATCCCTCCAAAATCGAAGAGGCGGCGGCACTCTTCTCCCAGAAGAGCTACTCCGTCCGAGAAGCGGAGGCCTACGTAAAAAGGCTGAACAAAGAAGCGATCACTCCGAAAAAGGAAGAGGACGAGCCGCCTCTCCCCGTCGATTATACCGCGGAGCTGGCAAGAAAGATGACTTCCCGCATCGGCCACAAGGTTCAGATTCAAAAATCGGGAAAAATCCGCAAAATCGAAATCCAATTTTCAAGCGATTCTGAGCTTGACGACATTGTCACCCGCCTTTGCGGGAATCATATCTTTGACGAATAACGGAAAGGGAAACCGCCATGCTGGATATCAAATACATTCGGGAAAATCCCGACGAGGTAATCGCCCGTCTTGCCTGCAAGGGACGGGACGCAAAAGAAGAAATTGCAAAAATTCTCTCCCTTGACGCCGAGCGCCGCGCCATTATCGCGGAAAACGAGGCGCTGAAAGCGGAGCAGAATAAAACGAACAAGCTGATCCCACAATATAAGAAGGAAGGAAAGGACGTTGCCCCCATCTTTGCACAGATGAAGGAGCTGGCCGCCAAAACCAAGGAAAACGACGAAAAGCTGAAAACCGTCGAGACGGCCTTCAACGAGCTGATGTACGCCCTTCCCAACCTGCCCGACCCCGACCTCAAGCCCGGCGGGAAGGAGAACAACGAGCCGCTCCGCTATTTCGGAGAGCCGCATCACTTCGATTTTGAGCCGAAAAATCACGTCGATCTCTGCACAGACCTCGGCCTGATCGACTACAAGCGCGGGGCCAAGCTGGCGGGAAGCGGCTTCTGGATTTATTCCGGCGTCGGCGCCCGGCTGGAATGGGCGCTCCTCAATTATTTCATTCAGTTCCACATCGGCAACGGCTATGAGTTCATGCTGGTTCCGCATATGCTGGAATACGAATGCGGATTTACGGCGGGACAATTCCCGAAATTCGCCGACGAGGTCTATAAAATCGCCAATCCCACCGACGACCGGGTTCATTATATGCTTCCGACAGCAGAGGCCGCCCTCGTCTCTCTCCACAGAAACGAAATTCTGAACGAATCCGAGCTCCCGAAGAAATACATCAGCTATACCCCCTGTTTCCGCCGGGAAGCGGGAAGCTACCGTTCCGACGAGAGAGGAATGGTGAGAGGCCATCAGTTCAACAAGGTGGAAATGGTGCAGTATACCCTGCCGGAGAAATCCGACGAGGCCTTTGAGGAGCTGGTCGGAAGAGCGGAGGATCTTGTCAAGGGCCTCGGCTTCCACTTCCGCACCGTCAAGCTCGCCGCGGAGGACTGCTCCGCCTCAATGGCCCGTACCTACGACATTGAAATTCAGATTCCTTCGATGAACGGCTACAAAGAAGTCAGCTCCGTCTCCAACGCCCGCGACTATCAGGCGCGGCGCGGTCAGATGCGGGTGCGCAGAGAGGACGGAAAAATCGAATATCTCCACACCCTCAACGGCTCCGGCCTTGCCACCTCCCGGATTCTTCCGGCGCTTGTCGAACAGAATCAGAACGCCGACGGCTCGGTCAATGTTCCCGACGTACTGAAACCCTTCCTCGGAATCGACGTCATAAGAAAGCCGTAAGAAAAAAGCAAAATCCGTCACCCCGCTTCTGAGTTATCTGCCGAAAGGAGAAAACCGGCTTGGATCTGTCAAAATTCTTTACCGAAAGCAATATGACCTTGTCCTCTGTTCTGCTTTCCATGGTTCTCGGCGTCACGCTTGCCGTCTTCATCGTTTTTTTCAACAAAAAGACGCTCGGGAAGCTCGTCAAAAAGCTGTTTGAGGAAAAGGCGGAAAACGAAGTCACCGCCAAATCGCTGAAAGAGCTCGGGCTTGAAAAGAGCCGGATTCTCCGCTATGCGCTGCGGGAAGGCTCCACCCTTCGCAAAATGGTCTACGCGGTCCCGCCGCGTGACGGGGAGGAGGCCGCCTCCGGAGAAAAGGGCCAAAAAAGCGGAGAAGTCAAATACTATATCCCGGAGGACAAGGCCTACCGCGCCGAGCTTACCTACAATCCCGACGGCACCTCCGTTCTCACCGTCGTGCTTGCCATCCTCATTTTTGCCATTGTTTCCCTTGTCCTGCTGACCGTGATTCCCTCCTTGGTTCGCATCGCCGTCAGCGCGTTTTCCTCCGACTGAGGATTCCGCGTGGGAAAACGCGAGGCCTCAAGGGTTTGAGGGAAAAGAGTCCGGCCCGAAGACCGCAATTTGCCAGTTTTTAACATTTTTTCGTTTTTCACTCTCTCACACACGGCTCTCGCCGTTTTACACCGATTTGTTTTGAAAGGAGTTTTTCGATGAACGAGGTTCGTTATCGCCGCAAAAAAAGGTACAGTACTCTTTTCGTCGTTTCCGTTTCTGTTCTGATTTCGGTTTTTCTGGTCTTCATGACCTTTTTGATCATCTATCTTTCGGGAATCCGCTATCTGAAGCGGGAATTTCCCGACGACAGCTATATCAAATTCTTCGGAAAGGTGGACAAGCTCGGAACGCCGATTTCCGGGAATCTCTACTATTCCGACGGGACGACGGCGAAGATCGATCTCCGTACCTCGACGGTCACTTATTCCAACGGCAACGTATACGAAGGGCCGCTCGTCAATCTCCAGAGAAACGGCAACGGGAAGATTACCTACGAAAACGGGGACGTGTACGTAGGAGATTTTGTCAACGATAAGCTGACGGGGGAAGGCTCCTATACCTTCGCAAACGGAGACACCTACACGGGGCAGTTTCTGAACGGGAGAAAAAACGGCTACGGCATCTATACAAGGGCCTCCGACAATTCCACTTATGAGGGGAATTTCCAGAACGACGCCAAATACGGACAGGGCGTTTACCGTTGGGCGGACGGCTCCTCCTACTCCGGGACCTATATCAACGACGTAAAGAGCGGAACCGGGACCTTCACGTGGGCAAACGGCGACGTTTACGTCGGAACCTTCATCAACGATACCCGCACCGGCACCGGCACCTACACGTGGAAGGAATCGGGAGATTCCTATACAGGGGAATTTCAGAACAACATGATGAACGGCTGGGGCACCTACACGTGGGCGTCGGGAAGGATTTACGAGGGCCTTTTCCGCAACGGCGTCATTGTCCGGGTCGACAATTCCGGCACTACAGACGACAGCAGTACCAATAGCGGTACTACCGAAAGTGGTACCACCGGCACAAACGGGAATACTTGACGGAACCTTCTTTTCCCGCAAAAGCAGGAAAGCGTCGCCCGACAGCGCTATGCGGCACGGGGAATACGCCTCCTCCGCAAAAGGCCGGAAAATGCCGGTCATTCTCTCAAAAGGAAATTTTTCCCCGGAACATTTCCCGGGAGCGTTTCCCGGAAGAAGTGAGATACTGATACTTCTAGATCCTTCTCTTCTCTGCTTAACAATCAAAGAAAAAACAGGTTGCACAAGCGCTATGCTCCGTGCGGCCTGTTTTTTGTCCTTTTGGAAAAACCGTTGTCTGACGGAAAATCAGTTCTCCCCGAAGCGTCTTCCCTGCCACGTCTGCCTCTTCTCAAATTCTTTGTCAATGCCGTTCAGAACGCTGAATTTTTTCAGCGTCCAAAGCGGGGCGACCAGCGCCTCGGCAGAGCCGTCCCCCGTCACCCGCCCGACGACGGTATCGGGGTGAAAAAATTCCAGCTGTGACACCACGATTTCGCAGTATTCTTCAAGGGAGAGAAGGGGAAAGGGCTTTTCCTCGTACTGTCTTGTCAGCTCACAGCCCTTTTCAAGATAAAGCATATGCAACTTGATCTCATGCGGTCGGAGGGAAGCGACCGTTTGAGCGGAGGTCAGCATCCTCTCCCTGCTCTCCCCGGGCAGTCCGTTGATGAGATGAATACAGACGTTCAGCCCTTTCAAAGCCTCATATCCCCGCAAAAAGTCCTCAAAGCTGTGCCCCCGGTGAATCAACCTTGCCGTATCCTCGTGAACCGTCTGGAGGCCTAGCTCCACCGTGAGATAGGTCTTTTCAGAAAATTCAAAGAGTAACTCCACCACCTCGGGGGGCAGACAGTCGGCCCGCGTCGCAATCGACAGTCCCACCGTCCCCGGCACCGCAAGCGCCTGAGAATAAAGCTCCCGCAGAAGCTCAACAGGGGCATAGGTGTTGGAAAAAACCTGAAAATAGGGGATATATTTTTCCTCTCTTCCCTCCCGGACCCATTTTTTCCGCAGAATCCTTTTCGCCTCCTCCGCCTGCACGGCAATCGGGAGTCCCCGATAGCGAAGGGGCTGCTTGGAGCAATAGGTACAGCCTCCGAAGCCACAGCGCCCGTCGATGTTCGGACAGGTAAACCCGGCGTCAAGAGGGAGCTTCATGACTTTGGTACCGAAACGTGTCTTAAGATATTCATCATAAGTGAGATACTTTTTCATGTTCTTCTCTCAGAATCCTTTAAACCCGCGTTTGCACACGTGTGCCCATAAATAGTCATAGGTAAGATTTTTCATATTTTTCTCGCAAGAGCCTTTTTTAATCGCGTTTTCACGGTTTTCCGTTATTCACAGGCAAGAGCTTTTCTGCCCCTCCGTTTGCGCGTTTATCCCTTCCCAAAAGCGCCCATAAGAAAGGGGAACAGAAAGCGCTTCCCCGGCGGCCAGCCGAAAAAGCCCTTCCTGTTCCCAAAGAAATTTATTCGTTCTCTTCCGCAGAGTCGCCTGCGTCCTCCACAAGAGAAGGCTCTTCGGCCTCCTCTCCGGTTTCCTCTTCTTCCTCCTCGGAAACCACGGCCAAACCGGCGACGTGGGCTTCCCCGGCGCGCATGACAATGACGCCAGACGCCGAACGGCTATAAAGAGGAATCTCGCTGACGCGGGTCCGAATCACGACGCCCTCGTCGGTCGTCAAGAGAATATCGTCGGTCTCAGACACCGCGGCAATCGCCGCGACCCGCCCGGTCTTTTCGTTGACAAGGTGGCAACGCATCCCTTTGCCTCCGCGATTGTGGGCGGCAAATTCCTCAAAGTCGGTCCTCTTTCCGAAACCGTTTTCGGTCACGGTGAGGAGCTTCTTTTCGGGATCCACAAGGGTAATTCCGGCGACAAAATCTCCCTTTTCGGGCCGGATGCCGATCACGCCGCGGGAATTTCTCCCCGTCGGGGTAACCGTTTTCAGCGGGAAGCGAACCGCGTTTCCTTTTTCGGTGGCGATGAGAAGCTCATCCCCGTCGGAGGCCTTCAGAACGTAGGACAGCTCGTCTCCCTCGTCAAGCGTAATGGCGCGCTTTCCGCCCTTTCTCTGATAGGCAAATTCCGAAATGGCGGTTCTCTTGACAATGCCGTTTCTCGTAATCATCGTCAGCGTTCCGTCGGAGTCAAAGTCGTCAAGGGAGACAAGCGCCGTGATTTTCTCTCCATCCTCAAGCTCGATAACGTTGACGGCCGCCGTTCCCTTGGCAGTCCGGGAGCTTTCGGGAATCAGATACGCCTTCTTCACGTGAATCTTTCCACGGTTGGTGAACATGAGGAGGAAGGAATGGGAATGGACGGCGACGACCTGATCGACGATGTCTTCCTCCTTGGTCGTCATGCCGATGACGCCCTTTCCACCTCTTCTCTGCGCGGAATAGACGTTTGAAGGAAGCCTCTTGATGTACCCGCTCTTGGTGAGGGTAATCACGCAGGTGTGGCGCTCAATCAAATCCTCGTAGACGATTTCGTTTGCGGAGGCGACGATTTCGGTTCGGCGGGGGTTATCGTATTTGCGCTTGATTTCCGACAGATCGTTTCTTATGATATCGCGGATCCGCGACTCGTTTCTCAAAATGTCCTCAAGGTCCTCAATCAAGGCGTAGAGCTTGGCCAGCTCGTCCTCCACCTTCTGCCTCTCAAGGCCGGTGAGCTTTCCGAGAGTCATCTCGACGATGGCCTGCGCCTGATCCTCCGAGAGGGAGAAGCGGGTGCAAAGCGTCTGCTTCGCGGCGGGAATCGACTCGGCGGTTTTCATGATTTCGACGATTTCGTCGATGTTGTCGATCGCGATCTTGTAGCCCTCCAAAATATGGGCTCTTGCCTTCGCTTTGGATAAGTCGAAAACCGTCCGGTTGCGGATAACGCTCTCCTGATGCTCGATGTAATAGTCGAGAACCTGCGGCAGGGAGAGAATCTTCGGCTCCCCGCCGACAATGGCAAGCATATTGATGGAGCAGGTATCCTCCAGCTGAGAATATTTGTAAAGCTGATTCAGAAGAACCGTTCCGTTCGCGTCCCGGCGGTAGTCGAAAACGATGCGGATTCCGTTTTTGTTCGATTCGTCCCGGACGTCGACGATGCCGTCGATCTTTTTCTCCTTGACAAGGTTGGCGATGGCCTCAATCAGCATACTCTTGTTCACCATATAGGGAATTTCGGTGACAATAATCTGCCGCTTGTCCTCGTCTATTTCGGCCTTGGCGCGTACCATGACGCGGCCCTTGCCGGTCGTGTAGGCCTCAAGGATTCCGTTGACGCCGTAAATGGTCCCCCGGGTCGGGAAATCGGGGCCCTTTATATATTCCATCAGCTGAGGAACCGTGCAGTCGGGATGATCCATCCGGAAAATCGTCGCGTCGCAGACCTCCCCGAGGTTGTGAGGAGGAACGTTGGTGGCCATACCGACGGCGATGCCCACCGCGCCGTTGACAAGGAAATTCGGGAACCGGGAGGGAAGAACCGACGGCTCGTCCCGGGTGTTGTCGAAGTTCTTGTCCATCTTGACGACGTTCTTTTCCATATCCCGCATCATCTCGTCGGAGAGCCGCGACAGCCGCGCCTCGGTGTAACGGTAGGCGGCGGGGGGGTCTCCGTCGATGGAGCCGAAGTTTCCCTTTCCCTCGACAAGAGGATAGCGATAGGAGAAATCCTGCGCCATTCTCACCATCGTTCCGTAGACGGCGGCGTCCCCGTGGGGATGATAGCGGCCCAGCACATCGCCGACGGTCGTCGCCGATTTGCGGAAAGGATTGTCGTGGGTCAGATTGTCCTCATACATGGTATAAAGGATTCTTCTCTGCCCCGGCTTCATCCCGTCCCGGACGTCCGGCAGCGCGCGGGAAATGATGACGCTCATGGAGTACTGCATGAAGGAATTTTTGACTTCCTTTTCCATTCCTACGTCAACGATTTTCTGATCCGGAAATTCGTAACTGACTTTTTCTTCTCTGCTCATTCCTGTCCCTTTCTTTTTGGCGGCAAACGCCAAGCGTTTTCCTTCCGCCAAAGCTTATGCGTACCGTTTTTCCACAGGTTTTTCCCCATGGTTTTCCACAGACTTTTCCCTGTGGAAAATTTCTTTGATCTCTTTTTTGTTTTCCCTTTTAAGCGGGAAAAATCGATTTTTCCACAAAAGACTGTGGATAACTTTCGGCTTTTTGTGGAAAAGCTTCCTTCGCTTTTCCGTTTGTCTTCCCTTTTCCCCTAACTTTTCCACAAGGCGCGTTCCTTGCCTTTCGGCTCCATGCCTGTCCTTTTTGAGGGGAAGAGTAGGGTTTTCCACAGAATTTTTCACTCTGTGGAAAGAGGATTTTTCAACGAAAATCAGATATCCAGATTTTCCACATAGCGGGCGTTCTGCGCGATAAATTCCCGACGTGGCTCCACGTCGTCCCCCATCAGGAGGGAGAACATTTCGTCGCAGGCCATCGCGTCCTCCACCGTGACACGCAGAAGCGTCCGGCGGTCGGGATCCATCGTCGTCTCCCAAAGCTGTTCGGGATTCATTTCGCCAAGACCTTTGTAGCGGTCGACGCGGATCTTATCGCTTCCTCCGAATTTCTCGATGCAGACGTCCCTTTCCTCGTCGGTAAAGGCGTAGAGCTCCTCCCCTTTTCCCGATTTCCGGTTGATCTTATAAAGCGGCGGCTGGGCAAGATAAACGTGCCCGTCCTCGATCAGCTTTCTCATATGGCGGAAGAAGAAGGTGAGAATCAGAATTCGGATATGGGAGCCGTCGACGTCGGCATCCGCCATGATGATGATTTTCCCGTAGCGGAGCTTTTCGATGTCAAATTCCGTTCCGATGCCGCACCCGAGAGCCTGAATGATGGGAATCAGCGACAGGTTGGAATAGACCTTGTCGGCCCTTGTCTTTTCGACGTTCAGAACCTTTCCACGAAGGGGAAGAATCGCCTGAAATTTGGAGTTTCTCCCCATTTTGGCGGAGCCTCCCGCGGAATCTCCCTCGACAAGGAAGAGCTCCGTCACGTCGACGTTCTTTTCCTGACAGTCGGCGAGCTTTCCGGGAAGGGCGGAGCCTCCGCCGAGAACGCTCTTTCTCGTCTGCTCCCGGGCCTTTCGGGCGGCCTCCCGCGCACGGGAAGCGGTGATGGCCTTTTCAAGAATGACCTTGGTCACCGCGGGATGCTCTTCAAAATATTCTCCCAGCTTTTCGCTGACAAGATTGTCGACAAAGACGCGGATGTCGGAATTTCCGAGCTTTCCCTTCGTCTGTCCCTCAAACTGCGCGTCGCGAAGCTTGACGCTGATCACAGCCGTCAGCCCCTCGCGGGTGTCCTCTCCCGAGAGGTTTTTGTCGTCCTTCTTCAAAATTCCCTTTTGCCTTGCATAGTCGTTGATGACCTTGGTAAGAGCGGTTTTGAAGCCGGTTTCATGGGTTCCCCCCTCGGGGGTAATGATGTTGTTGGCGAAGGACATGATCGTTTCGTCGTATTTGTCTGTATACTGAAAAGCGATTTCCGCCGTCGTGAATTCCTTCTGCGCCTTCATATAGATGACTTCGTCGTTTAAAAAGCCGCAGTGCTTCAGCTTGTTCAAATGCTCGACAAAGCTGACGATTCCCCCTTCGTAGTGAAGAACCGTCTCACGGACGCTGTTTTCTTCCTCGTCCCCGTCCTTTTCTTCAAGTTTCCTTTCGTCCCGAAGAACGATGCGGACGCCGGGATTCAAAAACGCCTGCTCACGCATCCGATTTAGAAGTATCGAATAATCGAAGGTCGTCTCCTCAAAAATTTCCTTGTCGGGCAGAAAACGGACGTAAAGTCCCCGTTTGTCGGTCTTTCCCACGTAGGTAAAGCGTTCGTCGGGCTTGCCGCGCTTAAAGCTTCCTTTATAGGTCTCCCCGTTGTAGGTGTCCTCGTAAATCAGCCACTCCGAAAGGGCGTTGACAACGGAGGCGCCGACTCCGTGAAGGCCTCCGGAAATGTTGTATCCGCTCCCGCCGAATTTTCCTCCCGCGTGAAGAATCGTAAAGACGACCTCGGGCGTCGGAATCTTCATTTTGTGGTGAATGGCGGTCGGAATGCCGCGCCCGTTGTCCTGAACGGAAACGCTCCCATCCTCGTGAAGCGTGATGACGATGTTGTCACACTCCCCAGCCAGCGCCTCGTCGATGGAGTTGTCGACGATTTCGTAAATCAGATGATGCAGTCCGTGGGAGCTGACGTCTCCGATGTACATTCCGGGACGTTTTCTTACCGCTTCCAGCCCCTCCAACACCTGTATTTGATTTTCGTCGTAAATCTGCGTCATATTTTTTCCTTTCCTGAAAGTTTATTCTTTGAGTTATTCAATCCGCCCCGAAAGGGAAGCGGTGGAAATTTGAGAGAAAAACACTTCGTTTTTTTCGGTGAGAATAAAGGATTTCGGAAGCTCCTCCCGCAAAAGGGAAATTTCCCCCGCCTGGTCGGCCCTCTTTAAAAAGGCCTTGGTATCGGGCGAAATAGTGGCGGTATCCATATCGAAAATTCCGACGATTTCCTTAAGTCGGATGTTTTTGCTGTTTCCGGCGTGAAGGTACATAAATTTTCCTATTCTGCGGCGCTCAGTTTTCCGCCTCTTACAAAATAAAGCTTGGCCTTGGTAGAAATTTTTTCGCAGGAGGTGATGATGACCTGACGGCCGGAAATTCCGTGAAGGAGATACTCCCGGCGCCCAGAGTCAAGCTCGGAAAGAATATCGTCGAAAAGGAATACCGGGTATTCTCCGTCCTTTTCCTTGGATATTTCCCCCTCGGCAAGCTTCATCGCAAGGGCAAGCGAACGCTGCTGTCCCTGAGAGGCAAAGGCTCTCGCTTCTTTTCCGCAGTGCTCAATTTTGATATCGTCCTTGTGAATCCCGTATAAAGTCGTACCGAATTTCAGCTCCCGCTCGGTATTGGAGGTAAGGAGCTTAAAATATTCCTCTTCGGTTTTATAAGAGGTATAAGAGAGGGAGGCACTTTCCTTCCCGCCCGTCATATCGGAAAGAAGAGAGGAAACAAGAACATTCAGCTTTTCCACGTAGACGCTTCTCTTTTCGGAGAGAAGAGCCGCCTCTTTGGCTAGTCGTTCCGACCAGATTTCCGCCTGAGAAAGGAAGATGGAATCGTCGTGCTTTTCCCTGCTCAGACGGATCAAAGCGTTTCTCTGGGCGAGAAGCCGGCTATAGAGCTGTAAAACCTTTAAATACAGAGGGTCGATCTGAGAAATGGCGGTATCAAGAAAGCGCCTTCTCACCGCGGGACCGTCCTTGACAAGGGAGAGATGCTCGGGACAGAAGAGGACGGCGCGGAAATTTCCCACAACCTCGGAAAGCTTCGTCAAAAAGACGCCGTTTTTTTTGCAGATTCGCTTTCCGCTTTCGGGAATCCATTTTAAGGACATCAAGCAGTCGCGCTTTCCGTCAAAATAGGTCATGGAAATTTCGGAAAAGGGCGCGCCGAAGCGCACAAGCTCGCTTTCGTGAAGGGTACGAAAGCTTCTTCCCCCGGCAAAGACAAAGATGCCTTCCAAAGTATTGGTCTTTCCCTGCCCGTTTTCGCCGTTCAGAACGGTGACTCCTTCGGAGGGGATCAGCTCCGCTTCCTCAAGATTTCGAAAATTTCGATAGACAACCTTCCGGCAGATCATGGATTCAATGGTTGGAAAGAATGCGAACCGGAAGAATCAGAAGAAGAAAGCTTCTACCCTCTTCCTTCTCGCTCGGTTCAATCGTCATGCCCATTAAGGAAGAGGTAAGGGAAAGCTTGATCTTTTCGCAGTCACAGACGCGGACGGCCTCGCAAAGGGCGCGGCAGTCAAAGCCGATTTCAATCGGCTCCCCTTCTTGAAGAACGGAAAATTCGTCGTTGAAGCGTCCGGTGATGGAGGAGCAGGAAAGAAAGAGGGTGCCTTCTTCAAATTTGCAGATGACGGGGCTTTTGATCTGTCCCTGCTGTTTGTCCTCGGTGACAAGAAGAGCCCTTTCAAGAGCCGTCAGAAAGTCTCTTGTGTCCATGGTGACAAAAATCTTCGACGATTTGGGAAGAAAGCGTTCGTAATCGAGAGGCGTGGCCTCAATCAGACGGGTGAAAAGGGTAAATCCTCCTACGTAGAAGACGACGTGCTTTCTCGCCAGCCGAACCGTCACCTTTTCGTCGCTGTCGTCAATGAATTTCAAAAGCTCGGAAACCGTTTTTCCGGGAACGATGATGTTGAAGAGATTGTCCTCCCGCTGAGGCTTCATCTCATCGCTCTTTTCTCTGAAAAGAGCCATTCGCTTCCCGTCGCAGGAGACAGCGGTCAGCGTGTTGTCGGCGACAATCAGATTTAAGCCGTTAAATTCGGGACGGGGACTGTCGGAGGCGATGGTCACAAGGGTTTTCTGAAATACGGTTTTTAAGGCCCCTTGAGAAACGGTAATTTCGTTTTCTCCCGTCAGGTCGGGAAGATTCGGAAATTCGTTCGCGTTCAAAGCGCCAAGCTCAAAACGGACGGTTCCTCCGGAAATGTGGGCTCGGTAGGTCTTTTCGTCAACCTCAATGACAAGCTCTCCCTCCGGCATGGAACGGAGAATTTGAAGAAGACGGAAGGAATTGATGACGGCGGCTCCCTGCTCGATAACCTTGCAGGAGAAAGAGGACTGAAAGCCCTTTTCAAGGTCAAAGGCCGTCAGGTCACAGGAATTCTCGCTTGTAGCGCTGAAGAGAATTCCTTCTGTTGAGGCAATGGTATTTTTGTTTGAAGCAAAGCCTGCGGAGGGAAGAGCTGCGGTGAGAAGGTCGTTTTTTTCAACAATGAGTTTCATGTCGGCTCCTTTCGGATGAGAAAAAAATTTTCGCGGGAAAAAGAGAAAGAGAATAGATATTTATAGTCGTAAGTAGTAGGGCCTGTGGAAAATGGGGAAAGAGGAAAAAAGGGCGCGGTGACGGGACAAGCCGGGAAAAATTCTCAATTTTTTGCTGTGGACAGGCTGAGGAAAAAGGTTGAGAAAAAGGCTTGAAAAGGAGCTGTTGAAAACCTGTGGAGAAAAGCTTGAGACTTTTTCCACTTTTCACTTTTGAAAGGAATAAAGATTTTTTATTCCTGACGAATGGAACGGATTAAATCGTTGAGCTCCGTTTCAAACTCCGGGTCGGAGGCCATTCTCTTTTCCACCGTGTCGATGGAATTGATGATGGTGGTGTGATCGCGGTTGAATTCCTTTCCGATGGCGGGAAGGGAGCGGTCGGTCAGCTTTTTGATGATGTAGACGGCGACGTGACGGGCCGTGGCGATGTTGCTTGTCCGCTTTTTGCTCTTGATGTCCTCCACGGGGATGTTGTAGTGGGAAGAAACCGAGTGGAGAATTTTGTCTATGGTGACGCTGACGGGCTCAGAGCCGACGATTTTGTCGGAGAGACAGCGCACAGCGAGGTCGAGGGTGATGTCGGCGCCGGTCAGCATACTCTGCGCACCGATTTTTTTCACGGCGCCTTCCAGCTGACGGACGTTGCTCTTTAAATTTTCCGCAATGTAGGTCATCACGTCATCGGGGACGGTGATGCCGAGGGCGGAGGCCTTCAATTTGATGATGGCAATTCGGAGCTCAAGGTCGGGTGGCTCGATGTCGGCGGAAAGGCCGGACTCAAAGCGGGAGCGGAGACGGTCCTCAAGGAGCTTGATGTCGCGGGGAGGACGGTCGGAAGTCAGAATAATCTGGCGGTTGTGCTCGTAAAGGTCGTTGAAGGTGTGGAAAAATTCCTCCTGCGTGGCCGGTCGGCCGGCGATGAACTGAATGTCGTCGATGAGAAGAACGTCGGATTTTCGGTATTTCTCTCGAAATTCCGAATTCAGATTCTTGCTGATCGAATCGATCATCTGATTGGTGAATTCCTCTCCCTTGACGTAGACCACCTTGTAGTCGGGAAAATTCTTTTTTATACGCTCGGTGATGGCGTAGAGAAGATGAGTTTTTCCGAGTCCGGAGGGGCCGTAGATGAAGAGAGGATTGTATTGCCGGGCGGGGTGAGTAGCCACCGCGAGGGCCGCGGCGTGGGCAAATTTGTTGGAGTTTCCTACAACAAAATTTTCAAAGGTGTATTCCGAAAAGGCGGCGGGAACGGAGGCGCGGTTCAGAACCTTCGCTGAGCCGACGGTGGAGTAAAAGTCGGTTTCCGGATTGATTTTCCTGTCGTTCTTCTCTACCTCCACCTTCATTTTTTCGGTGATTTCCTCCTCCGATTCAAGAGAGCGGACAGAGACGGACACGGGAAAGCCGAGAACCTGTGCGAGGGAAGAGGAGATTTTGTCCAAAAACCGTTTGGTGATGATGTCCCGCTTGAAATTGCTTTTGGCGAGAAAAACGGCGGTATCCTCGGTAAGGATCGAGAGCTTGAGGTCGGAAAACCAAAGCCTTAAGGAGGTCTCGTCGAGATCGTTCTGATTTTTCATTTTTTCCAGTGTTTGAGACCAGATCTCATCAAAAGGAGAAACGTCGGAAAAAGAAGTCATTAGCAGGAAAAATCCTTTCCTTGAATGAATTTGAAGGGATTAAAGAAGTCTCGGAAAAAGCGATTTCATCGAGGGATAAATTTCTTTGAATTTGCGGTATTTTTCCTCATAGCGGGAGACGAGGAGAGGGTTTGGTTCTTCTTGAGAGGAGAAGGAAACCAAGCTTTGACAGGCTTCTTCTACAGAAGAAAATTTTCCACAGCAAACCATGGAAAGCAAAGCCGCGCCGTAGCCGGGCCCTTGTTCCTTTTCGGGAAGGGTGAGCGTGAGGGAAAGAACCGAGGAGAGAATTTTGCGCCAGAGGGGAGATTTTGCCCCTCCTCCGCAAAGGGAGGCCCTTGGGAGTGAAGGAAGTCCCGCCTCCTCAAAACAGTCGCGAAAAGCGAAAGCAACGCCTTCAAGGACCGCAAGCGTCATCTCCTCTCGCGTCGTGTCGAGGGAAAGGCCGAGGAAGGCGCCTCTTGCAAAGGGATCGTTTAAAGGACTCCTCTCTCCCATCAGATAGGGAAGAAAGAAGAGATGCCCGGTGCCGAGGGCGTCGGGGGAAATCTTTTTTTGCTCTCCTGCAAGATCGGAGGTGTTTAAAATCTTCTCTGTCCACCAGCCGAAGGCGCTTGCGGCTGAGAGAATGCAGCCGAGAAGGCACCAGCTTCCGTCGGCGTGGGCAAAGGAGTGAATGGCCCCCGAGGGGTCGGAAAGAAAGCGACTTGAGGAGAGAAAAAGCGTGCCGGAGGTTCCGAGGGAAAGGTTGCATTTCCCGTTTCCCACCGTGCCGGTGCCGACGGCGGCCGCCGCGTTGTCTCCGGCTCCCGCGCAGACAAGAACCGAAGAAGGAAGCCCAAAATTTTTGGCGAGAGAAGGGAGAAGAGTGCCGACGGGGGCGTAGCTTTCATAAAGGGTGGGGAGCTGATTCTCTTCGATGCCGCAGAGGGTGAGCATTTTCTTCGACCAAACTTTCTTTTCCACATTCAGAAGAAGGGTTCCGGAAGCGTCGGAGTAATCGGTGGAGAAAACGCCGGTCAAAAGATAGACGAGATAATCCTTCGGAAGGAGAATTTTTCTTATCCTCTGAAATTTTTCCGGTTCATGCTCCTTCATCCAAAGGAGCTTGGGCGCGGTAAAGCCGGGAAAAGCGAGGTTGGAGGTCTCCTCCTTTAAGGTCTCTTTTCCGATCGAAGCATTGAGAAAGGAGGTTTCTTTTTCTGTCCGGTTGTCGTTCCAGAGAATCGCCGGACGAAGGGAAAGAAAATTTTCGTCAAGGGCCACAAGCCCGTGCATCTGCCCTGCAATGCCGATTCCGCGAAGATTTTTCTTTTCCTCTTCTGAGAGAAAAGAGGGCAGGGCAGAGAAAAGCGCGTCCCGCCAGTCCTCCGGGCGCTGCTCACACCAGCCGTCGGCGGGAAACAGAAGCGGGTAATTTTTTGAAAGCTCCCTTTTCACATTCCCGAGCCCGTCCACAAGAAGAAGCTTCATCGAAGAGGTTCCCAGGTCAATGCCGAGAAAATAGTCCATCAAAGCCTCCAGAATCTATATACTCTCTACTATCAATGAAGATAGATATATTATAGTATATTTTCCGGAGTTTTTCAACAGGTAAAGCAAAATATTACAGAAATGTTACATTTGAAAAGAAAAAAAAGCTCCGGCAGTCGGGGGACTGCCGGAGAGGGGTAACATAAATAGATTCTATATACAATAGCAGCAGGGCTGCCGGATTTTTCCATTCGGCTCTATAGAAAAAATCTATTTATAAACGGCACACAGGCACGGAAGGGCAAAAGCGGAACCGATTATTTGGCGTAATCGATCGCACGGCTTTCGCGGATCAGGTGAATCTTGATCTGCCCGGGGTATTCCATACTGGACTCGATCTTCTTTACAATTTCCCGCGCGGTGAGGACCATCTGGTCGTCGTTGATTTCCTCCGGCTTGACCATGACGCGGATTTCGCGTCCTGCCTGAATGGCAAAGGATTTTTCGATGCCGGGGAAGGAATTGGCGATTTCCTCCAGCTTCTGAAGTCTCTTCAGATAGTTTTCAAGATCCTCGCGGCGGGCTCCGGGTCTTGCCGCGGAAATGGCGTCGGCCGCCTGAACGATGACGGCGACGACCGTTTGAGGCTCAACGTCGTTGTGATGCGCTTCAATCGCGTGAATGACGTCGCGGTTTTCCTTGTATTTTCTCGCAATGTCAATTCCGATCTGAACGTGGGAGCCCTCCACCTCCTGCGTCATGGCCTTTCCGATGTCGTGGAGCAGGCCGGCGCGTTTGGCAAGGGTGCTGTCGACGCCGAGCTCGTCGGCGATAATTCCGGCAATATGGGAAACCTCGATGGAATGATCCAGTACGTTTTGCCCGTAGCTGGTGCGGTAGCGGAGACGGCCGAGGAGCTTGACAAGCTCGCTGTTGAGTCCGTGAACACCGGTTTCAAAGGTGGCGCGGTCGCCGGCCTGTTTGATGATGTTCTCGACCTCCCGACGGGCCTTTTCGACGGTTTCCTCAATCCTTGTCGGATGAATCCGCCCGTCGGAAATCAGCTTTTCAAGAGCCAATCTTGCAATTTCGCGTCTTATGGGGTCAAAGCAGGACACCGTGATGGTTTCCGGCGTGTCGTCGATGATGAGATCGACGCCGGTCATCGTTTCGATGGTCCGTATGTTCCGCCCTTCCCGTCCGATGATGCGGCCCTTCATGTCGTCGTTGGGAAGAGAGACGACGGAAACGGTCGCTTCCGAGACGTGGTCGGCGGCACAGCGCTGAATAGCAAGGGAAATGATTTTCTTCGCCTTCTGATCGGCGCTTTCCTTGAGCTGCGATTCGATTTCGACGATTTTCATCGCCGCCTCGTGCTTGATGTCGCCTTCGATCTGACGAATCAGCTCCGCCTTGGCGTCCTCGCGGGAGAGGCCGGCGACGGCTTCCAGCTTATCCAGCTGTTGCTGCTTGATCTGCTCGGTCTGCTCGACGAGGTCGGTCTGTTCCTTGATTTTGCGGTTCAGGACTTCTTCCTTGTGCTCGTAGCTTTCAATCTTTTTCTCAAGGGTCTCTTCCCGCTGAACGGCGCGCCGCTCAAGTCTTGTGACTTCGTTTCTGCGCTCTTTGATTTCCCGTTCCGCTTCGTTCTTATCCTTGAGAATCTTTTCCTTGGCTTCAAGCAGGGCTTCCTTTTTCAAGGATTCCGCTGTCTTTTCGCTGTCTTCGATGATCCGTTGTGCCTGCTGTTCCGCGGATCCGATTTTCGCTTCCGAGATTTTTTTACGGATAAGGAAGCCGACGAGGCCGCCGAGCAAAGCGCCGACGACGGCACAAACAGCGCAGAGAATAACTTTTTCTACCATAATACACCTCCTTGATTTTTATTTATGAAGTACCGAAATACTTACATATAATATTATTCTAATAAATTTTTTCCCCTTTGTCAATAGGTTTTGTTAAATTCGTTATGAAATCCGCGTAATCTTCCGGGCAGGAGGCCTTTTTCCTTGAAAAAGGGGAGAAAAAAGACGGCAAAAACAGGAAAGAAAGGGAATGAGAGGAGAATTTTTGCGGATATGGGGAAAAAGTTTTTCCCGGGGAGGAGAGGGAAGGGAGAGGAAATATTGCAAAAGAAAAGGGTGCATACGGAGGAACACGGAAGACGGATTTTTTAAAACCGGCGCGTCTCTGCGTTTGCCGGGGAAGAAAGGCCGAAAAGGGAACCACGCAACCCGCGGGCGCCGCCGTCAGAGTAGGGCCCTCTTTCGCTTGGTCATGAAACCAACTGTGCGGATTCCTTTTGTATTTTATGCAGACAACCGCCCGCTTTGCGGGATCTTTTCCCTTTTCTTTCTTGTAACACCGAAAAATCGTAAATTCCCGACCAAACCGCCGCTTTTAACTTGCACTGCTTCCTTTCCTTTGAGAATTTATTCGCAAAATTTTGTAAAAAAAGAAAACTTCTCCTTGACTTTTTCTCACGCATATGCTATACTGAAACCGAAATTAGCGGAAAAACCGCGAAGGGCAGAGAAAACAGCCGCGCCCGCAGGACTTCGCAGCCCGCCCCGGCGGTACGGCTTTTTGAAACGCTTATGGAAAGTCTGCACAAGATACGGAGGGCGGAGGTGCGGGATATTCCCCGTCTTCTTGCCCTTTTGGTTCAGGTGGATATGGTTCACCACAACGCCCGGCCCGACCTTTTTCGGGGTCCGGCGACAAAATATACGGCGGAAGAGCTGAAAGAAATTCTTTGCGACGACAAGCGGCCGATTTTTGTCTCAACCGACGGGGAGGACCGCGTGCTCGGCTACGCCTTCTGCATTGTGAAGCAAGCCGAGAACGACAGCATTCTCACCGACATCAAGACCTTATACCTTGACGACCTCTGTGTCGACGAGGCTTTCCGGCGGCAGAGGATCGGGCAGGAGCTTTACGACCACTGCCTGTCCTACGCAAAGGAAATCGGTTGCTACAATCTGACCCTGAACGTCTGGGCGGACAATCCCGGAGCCATGCGGTTCTATGAAAAATGCGGCCTTGTCCCTCAGAAAATCGGCCTGGAGAAGATTCTTTAACCGAGCCGGAGTCGGATTTCGGAAAAGACGCCTTGAAGGAGAGTCGGCATGGAAGAGGTTCGCCTTTGCAGTCTTTGTCCCCGGGCGTGTCTTGTCGACCGGCGGCGGGAGCGCGGGGCTTGCGGCTGCGGAGAGACGCTCCGCGTGGCAAGGGCCGCGCCTCATTTTTGGGAGGAACCCTGTCTTTCCGGGAAAAACGGTTCGGGGACGGTCTTTTTTTCCGGCTGTAACCTTCGCTGTATTTTCTGCCAGAACCGCCCGATTTCCTCCGGCTATGAAGGGCTCGATATTTCCGTCGAGCGGCTGAGCGAAATTTTTCTCGAGCTTCAGTCGGCAGGCGTGCACAACATCAACCTCGTGACGCCGACGCCGTGGGCAGACAAAATCAAAGCCGCGCTGAACCGCGCGTGGAAAAACGGCCTTTTTCTTCCGGTTATCTACAATTCCGGCGGATACGAGCGGGTGGAGACGCTGAGGGCCCTGCGGGGAGATATCAGCATCTATCTGCCCGATTTCAAATATATGGACGAGGCGCTCGCCGAGAGGCTTTCCGGCGCCGCCGACTACCCCGAGCAGGCCAAACGAGCGCTTGCCGAAATGATGGAACAGCGGGGACGGGCGGTCTTCGACCGGGACGGAATGATGACGCGGGGCGTGCTTGTCCGCCACCTGGTTTTGCCGGGTCACAGCGACGACTCGGTGAAATTTCTTGACTATCTGAGAGCGGAATACCGGGACGACATCTGGGTCAGCATTATGAATCAGTATACGCCGATGCCGGGCATGAAGGGAGAGCTGGCGAACCGTCTTTCGGTGGAGGAATACCGGGCGGTGACCGACTATGCGCTTTCTATAGGCTTCAAAAACGGATTTTTTCAGGAGGGAGAGGCGGCGGCCGAGAGCTTCGTTCCGGAGTGGAACGGCCTGGGCGTTCTTTCCCCGCGGCAGTCGGGGGCATAGCTCCCTTTTGACGGTCTTTTCCGTTTCCGTTTTGTGAGTCTTCTTTCTTTTTTTGCCGGGCCCCAACGGTGAGGAGGAAGGAAGGCGATTTTTTTGCGACTCTTTTTTGACGCCGTGGAGAAAAGGCCCCTGCTTTTCTTTCTTGCGAGCTTTTCCTGCACGGTGTTTTTTCTCGGATTTGCGGGAATGACGGTGCGGTTTTTTGCCGTGCTGTTTTTTCTTTTCTGCGCGGCGGGGCTTTTTCTTTTCAAGCTCCTTTCCCCTTTTCGCTCAAAGACCCTTCCGGTCTCTCATCTCGTTTCCCTCTTCCTCGCCGCGTCTCTTGGCGCCGGGAATTCCTTTCTTTTCTCTCTTTCGGTCGAAAAGGTCACATCCTATGCGGGTAAAAGCGTGCGGGTCGTCGCTCAGGTGATGGAGGTCGATTTCGTTTCCGATTATGCCGCCTCTTATACCGTCAGAGTAAAGCAGATCGACGGGGAAAAGACGGAATTTCCCGCCAAGCTCTCCTTTGAGCGGGAGTATACCGCCGCGCGGGACGACCTTCTCACCCTTTCGGTAACCTTTTCCCTTCCGGAAGAATCGGCGGACGGCTTTCCGCTTCGGAACTATTACGCCTCAAAGGGAATCTATCTTGTGGCGGAGGTAGAGGAAGGAGAGATCCTTTTTTCCGAGGGATCCCCCGGGCCCCTCTCCTTTTTCCGCTCCCTGTCCGACCGCCTGACGGCCAAGCTGCGCTTCTGGATGAAGGAGGAGACGGGAGGGCTGGCCTCCGCGCTTCTTTTGGGGAGAAGGGAGGAGCTTTCCGACCGACAGAAACGGGATTTTCGCTTTTTGGGCCTCTCGCATCTCCTGGCGATAAGCGGTCTGCATCTCTCGGTGCTTGTCGGAGGATGGGATTTTCTTCTCCGGCTGGCGAGACTTCCCCGGCGGCTCCGTTTTGTCCTTGACACGGCGCTGATTTTCTTCTTTCTCTTCCTCGTCGGCTTCCCCGCCTCCCTTTTGCGGGCGGGCATCATGATGATTCTTTACCTTGCGGCGGGCTGTTTTGGCCGCCGTCCCGATTCCCTCACCTCTCTTTTTGTCGCCGTTTCGGTCATCCTTCTTTTCACCCCTTCCTCGGCGACCGACGTCGGTCTCCTTCTCTCCTTCTCCTCCACCCTCGGGCTGGTCACGCTCGGCAGTCGGCTCTCGGGGGCCATCGGGAGAAAAACGAGGGAAAAATCCCTGCTTATCCGGTGGGGCGGGAGGCTTCTTTCCTCAATATGTGTCACCCTGTCGGCGGTTTTCTTCACGCTTCCGGTGACGTGGCTCTTTTTCGGGGAGTTTTCTGTCGTCTCCCCTCTCAGCAATCTTTTCGCCGTTCCCCTCTCGGCGGTTTTTCTCTTCCTTTCGGTGGGCGTTCTTCTCCTTACCGGCGGGCCTCTCTTCACCTTCTTCCTTCACGCCGCCGTCGCGGTGGGCAATCTGCTCTTGTATACGGTGAGCTTTTTCGGAGAAAGGGTTCCGGAGCCGGTCTCTCTTCGCTACGGATTTACGCCCTTTGCCTTCCTCGCCGCCGCGCTTTCCCTTTTGCTTCTTTTTAAGATAAAGCCAAGGAAAACGCGGCATTTTTTGCTTCCCCTCGCGGTTTGGGCCGCGGTTTTCAGCGTCGGATGGGCGAGCGCCGTGCTTATGCGGGGAGACCGCGCGGTTCTGCTCGCCGTCAACAGAGGGAAAAACGACTATCTCCTCATCGAAAGCCACGGGAAAACGCTTCTCTGCGACTTTTCGGACGGGAGCTACAGCAATCTTTCCCGCGCAGCGGAGCTCTGCAAGCAGGAGCTGAACGATTCTTCCCTTGACGTCCTGCTCCTTACGCATCTTCACAACCGCCATATCGCCACCTTCCGCCGCCTGTCGGAGAGTCACCGGCTGACGCTTCTGTACCTGCCGGAGCCCTACGATGAAAAAACGGAGGAGATTGCGGGGGAGCTGATCAAGGAAGCGGAGGCGCGCGGGATTTCCGCTCTTCTCTATCCCTCGGAAGGTCCCGCGACCCTTTCCTTCTTCTCCTGCGAAATCACCCTGCCGGGCATCGCTTTTCTTTCCCGCTCGGTTCAGCCGATGGTAGGACTTCTTGTAGAGGCGGAGGGGCAGGCGTTCGGGTATATCGGCTCGTCGGCCTTTGAGTCGGAGGATCCCGCCTTCTTTGTCTCGGCAGTCGATCGGGCCACCTTCCTCTGGTTCGGCATTCACGGGCCGATTGGGAAAAAGCCGCTTCCGGCGTTTCCGGAACGGGTGGGGGAAGAGGTACTTCTTTCTTCTGAGGAGGGCCGCGACCTTCTCCTTTCTGCCAATCCGACGCTTGCTCCCGACTGCCTACAGGGGGAGGGCGAAAACTTCCGCCGCGTAGTTCTCGAAAAAGAAAGGGCCGGGAGGAGCTTCTATCTGCCGGTCAGCACGGCGAATCTCCTGCACGAAAGAAAGCGTACCGCGCTTCAACCCCTTCGGTAATCGGATTTGCGTATCTTTGAGCCAAAAAAACCGCCGCGAAAAACCCGCGGCGGCCAAAAGCTTTTTATTCAATTATCAAAACCATCGGGCAAGGGGGTTGATTCACGCCGCTGCCGTCGTCATCATAATGGCCGTCATACAGCTTGCCTCGCGAAATGGCCTCTCTTATCGTGACAAAAAGCATCGCATTATCTGCATACAGATATTGTTTCTGTAGGGGTACACTGTTCAGATGCGTGGGGATTTCCTGCTTCTTTCCTTTTAAAAATTCGGAAAGTCTATCCTTTAAATCTTTTGCCATTTTGCTTTTTGCATCCTTGCAGATGCTCCACAGAACGTCTGCCTCGTCCTGATGAAGAACCGGAACATTTATAACAGGCTTCCCGGCCTCTTCCCTGAAAATTTTGCATTTGATAAGCCAAGGGATCGCCTTGAGATATTCGGGATTAAAGCCTACGCTTTCGGGATCGATCCCTTTGTACATAATATAAAGCAGCTTTGTAATCTCGGCGTCAATACAGGTATTTTCCGGGAAGAAGGTATATTCGTCCGAATAAGAATAGTCGTAACAGGGAAATCCGTCCGCGCCGTATACGTGCATTTCAAGCATATTCCCGTCGGCATATTTATCAAATGTTACGATCCTTTCGCCAGAATAAGAATGTGCCAACAGCGCGGCGTGCTCTTTGGGGTCAAATGCTTTGAAATTAACATGACCGAAGGCAATCCATCGTCCGCCGTTGGGACGGTTGCGGAACCGCTGTTCCGTATCGAATATGCTTGAGAAGGCCGCGTAAATTCCGTAATCAAGACAATGAAACGCAACGTACAATTCAAGCGCGTTCTTTGCGTCGAACGAACACCTTTTATAAAATTCACACCGGCGGAGCTTCTCAAGGCCGGTTTCAATGCCGTTCCAAAACAGCTCAAAATGACGGTTCACAAACGCTTTCTGCTCAGGAATATACTTTTCCATGTCCTCCAAAGTGGATATCATAAAATCGGTATAGTATTTATTTCCCACATTTTTCATGAGCTCGCCCTCCGTCAGCCTTTGCACGATTGGCTCCACGTATGCGGTCGGAATGCCGATGGACGACGCGATATCTTCTATGGCGATCGGTTTAGAGTAGGCAATCCACAAAATATTTTGTGCGATCCGATCTTTTTCGATAAGGGTGTTCGGTTCTCCGTTTAATCCGGGTTTTCCGCTGTGAGAAAGCGATAGCGTTATCGGCGAATAGCTCTGCTTTGCAAATTTTTCCATATTGTTCATTCCTTTCTTTACACGATTCCTGCCAAGATGCAATCGGCTTTTTACGGTTCCCTCCGGGATGCCCAAATCCGACGCGATCCGACTTACGCTCTGCCCGTTCATATAGTACCGCACGATAACCTCGCGATAATTTTTGGCGAGATAGGCGACGGCACGACGAACCTTCTCCGCTTCGTCGTCTTCAATATTCAACCGGATCGTAGCGTTCTCATCCACGATATCAAAGTCATCTCCGATACGAACGGTTGGCCGCTGATATCTTTTCCGGAGCAGGTCACTAAATTTCCGCCCCATCACGGTGAGAAGCCACGCTTTCGCGTCTTGAATCTCTTTGCCGCGTGCCATGTACGACAGCGCCGCAAGAAGCGTCTCCTGCGTCAGGTCCTCGGCGTCGTATATATTGCCGCATTTTTGCAGAGCTACAGATAACAGGAATTCTATGTGGTTTTCTAAATCCTTGCTTGGCATTTTCGGTACCTCTTTTGAAAGCTTTCGCCTATAAGGTCGCGGCAATCGCTTCTCGGTTCAATGTTTTTCAAAAAATTTTGCAAAAACAGGGGCCGCCGCCGCAAAAATCGTCTGTTCGTCGTGTAATTTTCCTATAGGACGGATTTCCCACGTTCCACCCCTTCCGCCGGATTACAAAAGCCTGCGGGAGAGGACTTCCTTGCGGAGCCTCTCCCACAGGCCTCTTTTTTGTTTCTGTTTGCTTATTTTCCTTTCCTCTTCCGGAAGGGCTTTTTTATCGCCGCCGAGATTTTTGCGCGGAAGCGTTTGCAGAAGACGAAGGGATAGGCGACCGCGCAGATGGCGAACGCCGGCGGAAGGTCGAGGATGGAGTGCTGTTTTAAAAAGACCGTGGAGGCGGAGATGAGAAGCGTCGCGACCGAAAAGGCGATCCGCCAGCCCGTTTTTGAAAAGAGCTTGCTGTTCCACGCCGCGGCCGAGACGGCGACCGCGCCGATGACGTGGATGGAGGGACAGACATTGGTGTTTGTGTCAAAATCGTAGAAGGATCGGATAAATCGCGTAAAGAGATTATCCCTTTCAAAGGCGACGGGGCGGAGCTCCTGCGCGGTCGGCCAGAGCAGATAGATGAGAATGGCGGCTGTGTAGGTGAGGATGATGAAATAGGTATAGTTCCGGAAGGCCTCGATATCGTAGAAGAGGCAGTACACATACATTCCCACCAGATAGAGGAACCAGAACAGATAGGGGATGAGGAAAAATTCGCAGAAGGGAATTTTATCGTCGAGAGGGGAATAGACGATAAAATAGGAGGCTTCCCGAAAGCGCTCCACGTAAAGGAAGGCGAGGCCGAAGAGCGGCCAGAAGAGAAGGAGCAACAGGTGGGAAAATTCCGGGGAGGTCAGGTTTTTCAGGCGAAGCTTCCGGTAATCGACTTCAAGCTTGAGCGTTGGCTTTGATGTACTCATAAACTTCCTTGTCGGAGCGATGGGAAAAATGCTCCCGGATCCTTTGTTTCATTTCGTTCAGGCGCGCGGGCTGGGAAAGAAGGTAACAGACGAGGGAGCTGATTTCCTCCGGCGACTCTCCGAAGCAGGCGAAGCCGTTTTCGCAGAAAAAGTCCCGGTTGTGGATCTCAAGCCCGGGGATGGCGTCGATAAAGACGATGGGAAGATGCTTGACCGCCGCCTCGGTGGAGCTGAGGCCTCCCGCTTTTGTGATAATCAGCTCGGCGGCATCCATATACAGGCTGATTTCGGGGCTGAATCCGACGGGGAAGAGACGGGGATTTGTACGGGCGAGCTTGGTCATCTGGGTAAGGAGCCTCTCGTTTCTGCCGCAGACGACGGCGAGCACGGCGTCGTCGGGAAGGGAGGCGAGGAGAAGCTCCGCCGTCTCCTTCATGGGGCCGCAGCCCATGCTTCCGCACATGAGGAGAACCAGCCGCCGGTCGGCGGGGAGGTTCAGTCGGCGCTTGGCCTCGGCGGGGTCTTCCTTCCGGTAGAACTCCTCCCGGACGGGAATGCCGGTCGGGACAAGGAGCTCTTTTTTGACGCCGCGTCCCGTAAATTCCTCGGTAAGCAGAGCGGAGGGAATGAAGCAGGCGTCGAAATCGGAGCTGTTGACGCCGGGATAGCAGGTATAATCGGTGGCGATAAAATAGGTGGGCACCGGGAAGGCGTGCGCCTTGCGGATTTCGGTCATCATCAGAGAGGCAAAGACGTGGACGCAGACAATCGCCTCGTAGCCTGCCTCCCGGATATCCTCGTAGAGCTTTTCGGAGGGGCGCTTGGCAAGGCTGAGGAAGGCGTTTTTCTGCGGATCCTTTCCCTTCAGTTCCCGGTTGATCTTGTTTTCGTTGGCCTTCTCGGAAACCATTTCAAAAAAGCGGTAACCGGCGCCGAAAATATCGGGGGCATTCCGGTAGAGAAACACGTGCCCGGAACAGAGGAATCGATTGGTTCCCACCGGCCAATAGCTGAGGGCGTCGCGGATTTCGCAGGCCGTTCCCTGCGCCTCTGCATATTGCGCGACGGCCCTGGCGGTGGAATTGTGACCCTCGCCGGTATTGCAGGACAGAATCAGGATAGACATTGGCGGCGTTTCTCCTCTCTTTGGCGAAGCCGTTTGGCGGCGGTGATATACTGCGGGCGGTTATAGCGTTGAATAACGATAAAGGGAAGGTTGAAAAGCAGGCAGAGGAAAAAGAGAACGGCTCCCCAGACGGTGGGGCAGATGAAAAGGACGGCGAGGGAAAGGAAGGACAGCGCCACGTGAACGATTTCGGCGACGACGGTTTCCTTGATCAGTGCGCAAAGGTCCTCGGAGGAAACCCCCTTTTGCACCTTTTTCGGGAGCAGGAATTTTAAGATTTTGCTCATATCGGGAACCTTGCTTTTCCATTTGCGGATGGCGAGCCGGTCGTAAATTCTGCCCTCCCGTTCCCACCGGAAGGACTTGAAGGGGAATTTATCCTCTCTTAAACGGTCGCGGGGGATGAAAATTGCCACGACGTTTGAGAGAATTCCGATGGCCGCCACATAGGCAACGCCGATAAAAAAGCGGATGTTCATGAAGCCGACTGTTTCGCGGCCTTTTCTTTTCCGCGGAACAAAGCGGGGAAAAGAAGGCCGGGATACTCCTTTATACGTTAAGAACGGGACTTTCCCTTTCCCGGAAAAACGCCGGGGCTGTCCCTTTCATTCAATATCTTTTATATGCGGGGATTTTTTGAAATAACACATGGCATAGGAGACGAGGGAAATCAGCATGAAAACTGCGCAGAGGCAAACGACAGCGAAGAGCGCCGTTTGGGGAAGGTCGGGGAAAATCATCAGCGCAATCATGCTGATAAAAAGCACCGTCGTGCAGATTTTCCCTGTAAAAAGGGCGCCGTCCAGCATTTTTCTCTGCTTGAGGTGCAGACATCCCATCACAAGCATGAAGGCCTCCTTGATGACAAAGAGCACGAGCAGCGGGATGATTTCCCAGTGCCGGAGGCTGAGGCAGATCATAATCACGCCCTGCGTGAGCTTGTCGGCGATCGGGTCGAGAAGAATCCCGAGGCGGGAAATCATATTGCATTTTCTCGCGATGATTCCGTCGGCCATATCGGTAACCGCCGAGAGGCCGAGAACACAGGCGGCAATCAGCGATTCCTTCGCGTTGGTCGCGCGAAGATACAGCACGGCAAAGACGGGAATCAGCAGAAGCCGGAAAAGGCTGAGAAGGTTCGGGACGGTCAGAACGTCGTTTTTGATTTCCTTCATTGTGAAAAAATACTCCAGATCAGAACTTCAAAAAATGGGGAAAAGGGAGCGCGGCGGGCTATTTCTTTCTTCTGCGCGCTCTTTTGTCGGTGGCCCCTCCGTCGGCGACGCTTTCGCTGGTGACGCATTCACTGGCGACGCTTTCGCTTTCCGGTCGGGCGGGCGCGGGAGGCGCTTGGGAGGCGGTTTCTAGAGGCGTGTCCGGAAGAGATTCCTTCGCAAAAGAGGACTCCGCGTCTTGTCGAGGCAACGGTTTGGCGTCTTCCGGGGCGTCCCGTGTGGGATTATCCGGCGCGGATTCCTCGGAAGTTGGCGGCTCCGGCTTTGGCTTCGGCTCGGGCTTGTCCGATACGGGCTTATCCGACGCCGGTTCCTCAGACGCCGGCGCGGACTTGTTCTGCGCAGACTCCGGAAGAAGCGAAAAGACGCCTTCCCTATTTCCGGACGTCCCGGCCTTATCTTCCGTCGCTTGCTTTTTTCTCAGGCGGAAGTTGACGTCGGATTTTAAAAGCGTATAGAGAACGGAGGTGGCGGGGATGAAGAAGAGCATTCCGGCCACACCGAAGAGCGCGCCTCCGACAATCAGGGCGGTAAAGGTCCAGATCGCGGGGAGATTGACGGAGGTTCCCACCACGCGGGGGTAAATCAGGTTGTTTTCCAGCTGCTGAATAATCAGGAACATTCCGATGAAGAAGAGGGCTTCCATCGGGCTCTGCATAAAGATGAGGAAGGCGCCGACGGCACAGCCGAGGAAGGCTCCTACGTAGGGAATAATGGCGGTTATCGCGATAATGACGCTGACCACTACCGCGTAGGGGAAGCGGAAGATTGTCATGGCGACAAAGAAGATGACGCCGAGGACGATGGCCTCCAGACACTGGCCGGAGAAGAAATTGGAGAAGGTCGTGATCACCAGCATTCCTACGTAGCGGATTTTTGCCGCCGTCTTCGGCTTGAAATAGGCGGCGAGCACCTTGGCCGTCTGCCGCTTGAGGTTTTCCCGGTTGGCGAGAACGTAAATCGAGAAGATGGCGGCGCTGACGATGGTGGTGATGACGTTGGCAATACCGTTGACGGCGCCGACGACGGTATCGAAGAGCTTGGTGGCGTTTTCGGTAATCGTCTTCCAGACGGCGTCAAAGTCGATTTTGTTGACAAGCTCCCGCAAATCGTCGGTCGGAATGCCATGCCGGTCAAGAAACGCAAGGGCCGAGGGATAATAGGTCTCAAAGGAGGAGACGATGTTTCTGAAGGATTCGACGATCTCCGGAATGACGCTGTTTCCCACAAAATAGAGGAGAAGAAGCGCCAGCAGCAGCGTCAGCACGAGGCTGATCTTGGAGATCACCCGGTCGGAGAGGGTGTGCTTGGCCCGGGAACGCTTTTTGATCATCAGCAGGAAGCGGTTGATTTCCCGCATCGGCTTGTAGAGAATCAGTGCGACGAGAACGCCGATGACGAGCGGAGAAAAGAGCGCGACAAAGGAGATGATGCGGGAACCGAGCGTATGAAGGTTGATGATGATTTCGTAGAGGAAAAACACCGCGGCCGCAAAGAGCAGGCCCAGCTTAAACCTTTTCTTATCCCTTTCGTTCATGCGTCAGACTCCTTTGAAGGTCGCGGCGGATGCCGGGGCTCCGCCGTCTCTTTTCCGAGGGTATAGCTATTCCTTATAATTATAATCGCTTTTCTTTGAATAGACAAGCCCTATTGACTAAAATTTACAGTTTGTACACAAGGCGGCGCTTTTTCCTCCCCGGCGCGGTCGGATTTTTCTCCTGTGCGGTTTTTCCTTCTTGACAAAACCGAAAGAATGGGGTAAGATGAAAGAAAAGAGACCCGGAAGAAAGGACGGAAAAAACGATGGAAAACGAGGCCGCGGGGATGAAAAGACTCCGGATGCCGGCGCTTCTTGCCAACGCGGAGGGAAAAATTATTTACAAAAATGCGGCGGCGGTACGCTTCCCGCTTTTGAACAGAAAAAGAACGCTGTCGGGAATTATCCGGAACCGGGGAAGGGGCGCTTCCCGCGCGGCCGCGGAGAAGGAAAATCCCCGGGCGGTTACGCTGATGGCGAAGGGCTCCTTTTGTCAGGGCTTTTTGTCCTCGGACGGGGAGAAATCCTCACTTTACATTCCGGCGGCCCTGCAAAAGAATCTTCATCTTTCGGAGGAAGAGCTCTTTTCCTTTGGAATCCCTGCCTTCTTTTTTGCGCAGAGAGACCGGTACGAAAGGGGAGCGTGCGACGGGCCGGGGGAGATCTTCGCCTCCGCAGGGGCGTTTTTCTTCTCCCGTTTTCCCGACGGGGAGCTTTCCTTTCCCTTTTTTCTTTCCTTCTTAAAACGGAGCGCCAATCTTCTTTTCGGGGACGACAGGTTTTTCTCTCCCGCCTCCCACAAGCATAAAGAGAAAATTTTTGCCGACCGGGATCAGGCGATGGCCGCCGCCGGACGGGCGGTTTACGCGATTTTTTCGGGAAAAGAGGACGGCGGACTCCTTAAAGTGAGGGAGGACGGAGTGGCGGAAATCCGGGTGGGGAAGGAAACCTTCTGTGCCGGGACTCTTCTTTCCGAGAAGGAGGCCCGCGTGGTCGAGCCTTACGTCTATACAAAGGACGGCATTTCCCTTGTTCTTGCCGCCTGCTGTGCGCTGGAATTCACGTTGTTTGCCCCTTCCCGGGGAAAAAAGAGAAATTCTTAAAAAATATTCACAGCCTTATCACAAAACTAACACAAATATATGATAAATTAAAAAGGCGGAAAATCGAAACGCTTGTTTGTCAGGAGGAAGCTTCATTGATCGAGGTAAAGAACCTTACGAAGCGGTATGGGGACCGTACCGTCGTCAGTCACCTGAATTTCACCATCGCGCCGGGGAAAATCTACGGATTTCTCGGCCCCAACGGCGCCGGAAAATCGACGACCATGAACATGATTACCGGCTGTCTCGCCCCCACGGAGGGGGTGGTCCTTATCGACGGGCACGACATCTGCGAGGACGCCGTCGCCGCCAAGCGGCAGATCGGCTATCTGCCGGAGATTCCCCCCGTCTATCCCGATATGACGCCGGAGGAATACCTTCGCTTTGTGGCGGGCGCCAAGGGCATCCGCGCGAGCGAAATCCCCGATCAGGTGGAAAGCGCCATGCGTCAGACCGATATCACCGAGGTGCGTGACCGGCTGATCAAAAATCTCTCCAAGGGCTACCGGCAGAGAGTCGGCATCGCGCAGGCCATGCTGGGAGAGCCGAAGCTGATCCTCCTCGACGAGCCGACGGTGGGGCTTGACCCCCGGCAGATTCTTGAAATCCGGGAGCTGATTCTCCGCCTCGGAAAGAGCCGAACCGTTATCCTTTCCAGCCATATTCTCGCCGAGGTCAGCGCCGTCTGCGACCACGTGATGATCATGCGGAGAGGAAAGCTGGTCGCCTCCGATACCCTTGAGAACATCCGGAAGAACAATATGCCGGAAAACAGGGTTTCGGTGACGGTAAAGGCCACCCCCGCCGCCGTCGAGCCGGTGCTTCGCGGCATTCCCGGCATTCTTTCCTATGAAACGAAGTGCGACACGGAGGAGAAGGAGCTTACCGACCTTGAAATCGAGGTGGAGCCGGGGCAGGATATCCGGGAAAAGCTCTTCTTCGCCTTCGCGGAAAAGAAAATGGCGGTAAGAAAGCTGGCGCGGGCCGAGCTTTCCCTTGAGGAAATCTTCCTCCGCCTGACCGACGATTCGGAGGATTACGAAGAGGACGGGGACGGCGGAGAGGAAAACGGCTCCGGCGTTTCCTCCTCTGAGGAAGAGAACGAAGAGGAAGACGAAGAGGATGATGAAGAGGACGATTACGTCCCGCTCTTCGGAAAGAAGACGGATGGGGAGGATGAAAAATGAGCGCGATCTATAAAAAGGAACTGAAATCCTATTTTTCCAACATGACCGGCTATATAGCGATTGCCCTGATTCTCGTCGTCGCGGGAATTTTGAGTCGGATTTTGAACTTCCGGGGCCTTTACGGAGGCATGGAGGGAATCCTTCCGACGCTCAGCATGATTCTGATGCTCGCCGTCCCGATTGTCGCCATGCGCTCCTTCGCGGAGGAGCGGCAGCTGAAAACGGACCTTCTCCTCTACTGCCTTCCCTTGAAGACGACGCAGATCGTCCTCGGCAAATATTTCGCCATGATGACGGTTTTCGCCGTCCCGACCGGGGCCATGCTCCTCTATCCGCTGATTCTCTCTATGTACGGAAAGGTGAACTTCCTGTCCGCCGTTTCCTCGCTCCTCGCCTTTTACCTGCTCTGCGGGGCCATGTGCGCCATCTGTATGTTCATGTCCTCCCTCACCGAGTCGCAGGTCATCGCGGCGGTGCTCGGTGTTTCGGCGCTTGTCGTCTGCTACGCCTCGACGATTCTTGCGGAGGCGCTTCCCGCGACGGCCATCGCCTCCTTCCTCGCCTTCACGGTGCTGATTTGCCTCCTTGCGCTTGTGGTCTACTACTTTGCCCGCAATTACTGGGTGGCCTTTGCCGTGGGAACCGTGCTTGAGGCCGGGATGCTGATTGCCTACCTTATCGACGGAAGCCGGTTTGCGGGACTGTTCCAGAAGGTGATCGGTTCCCTTTCCCTCTTCCAGAAGATGAACGAATTCGTCTCCTTACAGCTCTTTGATACGACGGTTTTGATCTATTTCCTGTCGGTTTCCTTCCTGTTCTGCTTCTTCACGGTGCAGACGGTGGAAAAGAGACGCTGGAGCTGAGAAGGGAGAGAAAGCAATGAAGATGAAATTCAAAGGAAACAAAGGAAGCCTGAAGGTTTTAAAGGCGGGAGGCTATACGGTCGTCGTCTCGGCAGTGGTTCTTGTGATTGTGGTGGTTCTGAATCTGGCGGTCGGCAAGCTCCCGAACCGGTTTACCAAATTCAGCATTTCAAACAACGGGGAATATAACATTTCCTCGGTCAGCAGAGAGTTCATCAAGGGCGTGAAAGAGGACGTCACCGTCTACGTAGTCGCCGAGGAGGGGTCGGAGGACGCCCCGATTCTCGAATACGTCGAGAGATATACGGGACTGAGCGGAAAGCTCCACACCGAAACGGTCGACCCCGCGCGCCGTCCCGGCTTCCTCGACCAATACACAGACCAGACGCTGAACGCGGCGCAGACCAACCTCGTCGTCGTCAATGAAAACAACGGCCGTTCCCGCGTCATTCCCTATACAAGCATCTACGTTTCGCAGTATTCGCAGGAGGAGCTCTACTACTATTACTACCTCTACGGATATATGCCGGACAATCCCACCTATTTCGATATCGAGCAAAGGCTGACCTCGGCGCTGGATTACGTCACAATGGAAAAGCTCCCGACCGTCTACTATACGTCGGGACACGGGGAATACGAAGTCGATTCCGGAATGAAGACGCTGTTTGAAAATGAGAACATCGCCCTTTCGGAGCTGGACATGAAGACGACAGAGGAGATCCCCGCCGACGCCGACGCGCTGATTATCTGCCTTGCCACTATGGACTTCACCGAGCAGGAAACGGAAAAGCTGAACGCATACGTGGATCAGGGGGGAACCGTGCTTCTCATCTCCCAATACGATATTGTGGAGGAGGGAAAGGAGAAAACGCTCCCAGAAAACCTCTATGCCTTCGCGGAGGGCCTCGGCCTTTCCTATGAGGATAAGCTGGTGCACGAAGGAGATACCAACCGCGTCGACACCTATTACGGCCCGCTCTATCTGAATCCGACGCTGACGGAAAACAGCTACTCGGCGGCGGTTCCGTCAAACACCCGGCTGATCATGTACTACTGCCATGCGATTCACCTTGCCGAGGATGCGCCGGAATCGGTGACCCTGTCGGAGCTGATGTCGACCTCCGTCAAGGGGTACGCAAAAACGGAAATCAAAGCGGACACCAGCGTAGAAAAGGCGGAGGGCGACGAGGAGGGTAGCTTCTGCGTCGCCGCGATGGCCGAGAAAACCACCGACAAGGGAACCGGGCGGCTGGTCTGGTTCGCCTCCCCGGCGATTTTTGACAGCGGTACCGTCGGATACTATTCCAACTATTCCTACCTGATGGCGGTTCTCTCGCAGGCCTGCGAGAAGGGCGAGTCGATTTCGATCGATCCCACCCTGCTTTCGCAGTCGTGGCTGAACGTGTCCGACAGCGCGTCGAATATCTGGGGCGTTCTTCTGATCGGAGTCGTTCCGGTGACGGTTCTTGCCGTCGGCTTTGGCGTGTGGGCCAAGCGCCGCAACCGCTGAGAGGAGCCGGAATGAAGAAAAGAAGCTCCTCAAAAAAGCTCTTGAAAAGACAGGGAGAGAAGACCCTTCGGAGGGGCGGGAAAAATTTCCCCCGCTTCCTCTCGCTCCTTCTCTTTCTCCTCCTGCTATGCCCGGCGCCGCTTTCCCTGAACGCGGCATCCGGGAAGGGGAAGGAAACGACTGCGCAGACGGAAAGCGAAAAAGAGGAAACCGCCCCCGCCACGGAATCCGGGGAGGAGTCGGGAGACGAATCGGGAAATGCCCCCGCCGGGGAACCCGGGAAGGAGGGCTTCGTCTACTGCACAACCGGCCACGGGGAGACGGCTCTGAATAAGGAAATCACCGACTGGCTGGCAAAGCGGGGAAACGGGGTAAAGACTTTGGATTTCTCCGAAAATCCCGCCGTCCCCGCCGACGCGGCGGCTGTGGTCGTTCATATGGCCGACCGCGACTTTGAAAAAGAGGAAACCGAGGCGCTGAAAAACTATTTTGAGAGCGGCGGAAATGTTCTCCTTTTCACCTACTTCAATACGGTGCTTGAAAACCGGGTGCTCGAAAATCTCTATGGCTTCGCGGAGGAGCTGGGGCTTTCCTACTCCGACCGGCTGGTCTTTGAAGGGGATGAGGAGAGAACCGGGGAGGACTACGGAACCTTCTTCTTTTTCCCTCGCTATAACGACTTGTTTTTGAGTGAGCCGCTTCCCGAGGACAAGCCGCTTCTTCTCTACTACTGCCACGCCATCCGGCTGGCCGAAAATCCGCCCGAGAATCTCGCGCTTACCGAGCTGTTTTCTACCTCCATCAAGGGCTATACGAGGCCGGAGATCGGAAACGGAACCGAAAAAGAGGAGGGCGACCCGGAAGGGGCCTTCTGCGTAGGCGCCATGGCCGAAAGAATCGGCGGGGAGGCGCGGGGGCGTCTGATCTGGCTCGCCACCCCGGCGCTGACCGACGAGGCGACCTATGAAGTCTTCTCCGACTTCACCTATCTTACCTCCGTCTTTTCCTTCCTCTGCAAGGAGGAGGAGAGCGGGGAGGAAACGACCGCCACGGAAACGCTGTCGCCGGAGGAGACCGAGGTGCCGGTCACCCTGCCGCCCGCGACGCATACCGCGGGAGGAAAGTCAACGGTGGGCCGTTGGGTGGGGCTGATTCTGATTCCGGTTGCCGGCCTTGGCGTAATGGCGGCCGTGATCGGGCTGGCCCTGAAAAACCGCTGAAAATGCAGAAAAACCGGGGGACTTACCGATGAAAAAAAGAAATTCGCTGATTTTTCTTCTCGCGCTACTGACGGTTGCCGTCGTGATTTATATCGCCGTTTCGACAATCGCCAAAAAGGAAAAGGAGAAAAACACCGTGCCGGAGGAGACGGGATTTACCTTCATAGAGAAAAAGGCTTCCGACGTTTCCTCTGTGAGCTTTACCTCTTCCAAAACGGAGTTTGCAATCGAGGTTTCGGATTCCGGCTATTTTCTCAAGGCCGACCGGGACTTTCCGCTGGATTCCTCTGTGGCCTCCTCGCTTGCGGAGGCGGTTTCGGTGATTGAATGCGACCGGATGGTTTCGCAGGATCGCGCCGATTTCGCCGAATACGGCCTCAACGAGCCGCAGTGCGTCATCGAGGCGACCTACAAGGACGGAACGACGCTCCGGCTGGACGTCGGGAGCTATAACCGGCACACCGGCTCCTATTACGTCACCGTCGACGGCTCCGACAAGGTCTATCTTCTCGACGCCGGAATCGTCGACGCCTTTCAGGTCTCGATGAACGAGCTTTTGAAGGACGAAAGCGTCACCCCGCCGGAGGACGGCGTGGAGGCGGTGACCGAAATCGAAATCGTCTTTTCCGACGGAACGAAGAGAAAATATTCCTTCACCGAGGGAAAAGAGGCCGAAACCGGCGAGGACGGGGAGGAGACCGAGGGAACGGAGGATCGCTGGATTCTGACGATTACCCGGCCCGACGGAACGGAGGAAACCCGGACGGAGGATTTTTCCGAGGCGGCGGAGGGAATTTACGCAGAGCTTTTCCGGGCCGAGCTTGTCGAATGGGTCGACTACAACGTGACGGAGGAGCGGCGAGGAGAATACGGACTTGAAAAGCCTTACGCAGAGGTGACCGTGACCTATACAGAAACCGTGACGGTTTCGGGTGAGGGAACCTCCTCCGACGTGACGAAGGAAACGGTTAAAACGCTGCACTTCTATTTCGGCGATGCGGTACAGGAAACGCCGGAAGTCCCCGCCGACTGTGAAACGGACGGAGGAAAGGAAACCTCTGCCGAAACCTCCACAGAGACGGCTGCCGAAGCTTCCACTGAGACCGCAGAAGAAGCCGAAGAGAAGCCCGGCGAGGAGGAAGGCCTCGACCGCTATTTCCTGCTTGACGGAGGAAAAGTCGTTTACGTAGTTTCCGAAAGCGATTTCCCCTATACGCTGACGGGGGAAAAGGGCGGGGAATGACCGCTGCGGAGAATAAGCTTTTGAAGCTTTTGAGGAGTCGATATGAGAGTTTATAAAAGCGTGACCGACCTCATCGGCAGAACGCCGCTTCTTGAGCTGGTCGGCTATGAAAAGAAAAACGGCCTTGCGGCGACCCTTTACGCAAAGCTGGAGAGCTTCAATCCCGCCGGGAGCGTGAAGGACCGGGTCGCGCTGGCGATGATTGAGGACGCCGAGAAAAAAGGCCTTTTGAAGCCCGGGGCGGTCATCATCGAGCCGACGAGCGGGAATACCGGCATCGGCCTCGCCGCCGTCGCCGCCGCAAGGGGCTACAAAACGGTTCTGACGATGCCGGAGACGATGAGCAGTGAGCGCCGCCGACTTTTGAAGGCCTATGGGGCGGAGCTGATCCTTACCGACGGAGCCAAGGGCATGGCCGGGGCGATTGAAAAGGCGAACGAGCTCGCGAAAGAGATTCCCGGAGCCCTTATCGCCGGGCAGTTTACCAATCCCGCCAATCCGGAGGCGCATTTTGCCTCAACGGGGCCGGAGATCTGGGAGGACACCGACGGAGCCGTCGATATCTTCGTCGCGGGAGTCGGAACCGGCGGCACGCTTTCGGGCGTCGGAAGGTACTTAAAAAGCAAAAAACCGACCGTGCGGGTGGTCGCCGTCGAACCGGCAGACTCCCCCGTCCTCTCGGGAGGGAAAGCGGGGCCGCACGGCCTTCAGGGCATCGGCGCAGGGTTTGTCCCGGAGACGCTTGACGTCGGGATTTATGATGAGATTATCCGAGTGACAAACGACGACGCCTACCGGACCGGGCGGGCGCTTGCGAAGGAGGAGGGACTTCTCGTCGGCATTTCCTCCGGGGCCGCCGTCTGGGCGGCGGGAGAGCTGGCCAAAAGGCCGGAAAACAGGGGAAAGGTCATCGCGGTGCTTCTCCCCGACTCGGGGGAGAGGTATCTTACCACAGAGATGTTTGAAGCATGAGAAAGAGGCTGTCGAAATCTTCGCTTTTCGACAGCCTCTTACGCTTCTTTTTCTTCCTCAAACAACTTGCTTTTTTGCCTCAAACACCCGGACGTCGCCAAGCAATTTTATGGCCCCGTTATCGGCGAGGATTGCCCCGGCTCCGAGGGTGGGGGCATATACCGTTTTGCCGCGTTCGGAAAGTACCCGCCGGATGGCGCTGTCCTGTGCGTCGGTTCCTTCGTAGTGAACCTCTATGTAAAAATCGTTCAAATACGGAAGCCCCTCTCCATATTGGAAGGTGGGATAATCGCCGTCGGGAGACAGGTGGTACTCCGCTAGCTGAATCAAGGCTCCGGCGCTGTACCCCATGACGATCCCTTCATGCCTCCGTAAGCGCTCGTACAGATCGAATTCTTTGATTCGCTCCATCATTCTATCGGGAAGACCGCCCGGAAAATAGAGAATATCCGCCGCCTCAATTTTCCTTGCCGCCGATTCCTTGGTATCGGTAAAGAAATTGACAAAGGAGACGCTGTCCTCCGTTATCCCGTAGGCGGCAAGCCCACCGACAATTCCGCCGTAATATTTCCCGTTTTCTCTGCCGTACAGCGCCTCCCAGTCGGAAAGAGTTTTGACGCATTCGTCACGGAAGGAAAAGGCGACGACGGCAACCGTGAGGCCGGGTTTTATGTACTTTTTCAGCTCCTCATAGAGCCATGGCGCGTCTGCGTCATATCCTTCAAGCAAGAGATTTATCATTTTTCCTATCCCTTTCACAAGAGACAAAGGCTTCCGAAAGCGTCGGTTCCCGCGCCCGCTTTTCTTCGTTCCCCGCGGCAAAGTCCGGTGCTTCAAGAAAAAGCTTTATTTTTCAAGAAGCGCCCGATAGATCTCGTTTTTCGGAACGCCCCGGTCCTTGGCAACTACCTTGATGGCCGCCATGCGGTCAAGTCCCATTTTTTCCGTGTAATAATCGACGTGTTCCTTGACGGAAAGGGAGGCCCAGAAGGCGTCGGAGGCCTCTTTTCTGCCCTCAAGAACAATGACGTATTCCCCGCGCGCCGGCTCCTTCTCAAAGCGGCGGCAGGCTTCCCCTAAAGGAAGGAGAAAAAATTCCTCGTTCCTTTTGGTGATTTCCCGGCAGAAGACGGCTCGCCGGTCGGGCCCGAGGATCTCCGCCATCAGGGCCACCGTCTCGGCGATCCGGTGGGGGGCCTCGTAGAAGAGGACGGTTCGCGTCTCGGAAGAAAGCTCCTCCAGGCGGGCACGCTTTTGATTTTGCTTTCCCTCAAGGAAGCCCTCGAAGACAAAGCGGCGGGTGGGGAGGCCCGAAACGGTGAGCGCGGCGACCGCTGCGCAGGGGCCGGGCACCGGAACGACCTTGAGGCCGTTTTCAAAGCAGAGCCTGACTAAATTCTCCCCGGGATCGCTGATTCCCGGCGTTCCGGCGTCGGTGACAAGGGCACAGCTCTGCCCGGCAAGGAGGCGGCGGAGAACCGTCTGCCCGGCGGTGCGCTTGCTGTGCTCCTCGTAGGAGACCATGGGCTTGGAAAGCCCGAAGAAAGAGAGAAGCTTTCCCGTCACGCGGGTGTCCTCCGCGGCGATGAAGTCGCATTCTCTCAGCACCTTCAGCGCGCGGAGCGTGATATCGTCAAGATTCCCGATGGGGGTAGCGACAAGATAGAGCGTGGCGGGGAGGATTTTGTTCTTTTCCTCCCGATCCTCGCGGGCAGAGAATTCCTGTCCGGGAAAATCCTTTTCTGCCCCGTCGCTTTCGGAGAAATCCGATGCGGGAAGCGCGTTTACGGAAAGGTTCGGCTCGGAAGGGGCCTGCCCGGGATGCTCTTTTTCGGTAAGCTCCGGAACGGAAGGCTTCCGCTCGGAAAACTTCCGCTCGGGAAAGGTCGGTTTTTTCATGGTCGTTCGGCTCCTTTGGGAAGGCGGTATTGAACAGGTGGCCGCTTCCTTCTCAGGTCGGCCATTCCCCGGTATCGTAGAGGTATTTTGCCTCCTCCGTGGGGCGGGAGGAGTCGGGCTCCTGGAGGAAAAATGGGGGAAGCACTTCACAGCCGGGGGAAGCGCCGCGTTTTCCTTCGACAAGGAAGAGGCAGGGGCTTTTTCCCCGGCAAGGGGAAACGAAGCAGAGCCGCTTCGGCTCAAGCCTTGCCTCCCGCATCGAAAAGAGAAGATCGACGGCGCGGTCGGGACGGTAGACGGCGGTGAAAAGTCCGCCGAATTTCAGACAGGCCGCCGCCGAGGAGCAGAAGTCGGAAATATCCCCGTAGACCTCGTGCCGGGCGGCGTATTTGCCGTCGTCAAGATTTCTCTTTCCGCACCCGGTTTTGCGGTAAGGAGGATTGGTGAAGACGGCTTCGCAGGGGGTGCGGAAAGCACGCAGATCTTCCGCTACCGCCTCCACCTTGTCGGAGAGGCCGTTCAGGGCGGCGTTTCGCTTTGTCAGGTCTGCGTAGTAGTCCTGCACCTCGACGGCGTAAATCTTTTTCAGTTTGTCCCGCCCCGCAAGAAGGAGGGAAACGACGCCGCTTCCCGCGCCGAATTCGGCGGCGACGGCGTGCGGCATTCTTCGGACGAAGGCGGCAAGAAGGAGGGCGTCGGTACCGAAGAGAAGTCCGGCGCGGTTCTGAATCAGGGACAGGCCATCGTTGATTTTCGTCAGCGTTTCGCCGGGAAAAAGGCCCTCCATCAGCGCAGAATCCGTATCAGCTTCGCGAAGGCCGGCAGACTGCGCTCAATCCGGCCCCGATCGACGCAATAAGCGATTCTTACGTAGCCGGGACAGCCGAAGCCGTCGCCGGGGACAAGAAGAATGTTCAGCTCCTTCGCCTTTTCGCTGAAAGCCACGGCGTCCCCGTTCGGGGCCTTGACGAAGAGATAGAAGGCCCCCTGCGGAAGGACGCAGGAATATCCGAGCGCGGTGAGCGCGGAATAGAGAAGGTCGCGGTTTTCACGGTAGGAAGAAAAATCCGACGTCATAGAGGCGTTTTTGGCGAGAATTTTCTGCATCAGCGCCGGGGCGCAGACGTAGCCGAGCGATCGCCCCGCCCCGCAGGTTGCCGCGTAGAGTCGGTCGATGTCGGAAACGCCGTCCGGCAGGGCCACGTAGCCGATGCGCTCCCCGGGGAGGGAGAGGGATTTGGAATAGGAATAGCAGATGATCGTGTCGGGGTAGAAATCGGGCAGATAGGGCGCCGGGGTCTCGTAGGTAATCTCCCGGTAGGGCTCGTCGGAAATCAGATAAATCGGCGCGCCGAAGGTCGCCGCTTTTTCCCTCAAAAGAGCGGCAAGGGAGGCAAGCGCTTCGGAAGAGAGAAGCGCCCCCGACGGGTTGTTCGGAAAATTGACGATGACGGCGCGGGTGTGTTCGTCGATCTGCTCCGAAAGGGAGGCAAAATCGATGCCGAAGGAGACGGTGTCCGGCTTTGTCGCCCTGAAATGGGCGCCGGTGCCCTCAACGAAAACCCGGTATTCGGGGAAATAGGGGGCGACGGCGACGATGTTGTCGTCTTTTGAGGAGACGAGGGCGTGAAAAGCGATACAGAGCGAGGCGGCCGCGCCGCAGGTCATGTAGATTTTTTCGGGGGAGATTTTCGCCCCGTAGCGGGAGGCGAGGTCGGAGGCGACGCTTTTCCGGGTCGCAAAATCCCCCTGCGCGGAGGTGTAGCCGTGAACGGCACAGGGCGGCTCGTTCCGGAGAATCTCCATCGCCGTTTCGGTGAATTCTTCGGGAGGAGGCGTGGAGGGATTGCCGAGGCTGAAATCGAAGACATTTTCCTCCCCGACCGTCAAAGCGGCCTGCTTTCCGTATTCAAAAAGCTCCCGGATGGCGGAGCGGCGGCTCCCTAAATCAAACATTCTTTCAGAAATCATGTGATTCCCCGCTTTCTTTGCCTGTGAAGGGTCTTTTCTATACTATAGCACGTTTTTTTCTTTCCGTCAAGAAGGGAGGAGGAGGTTTTAAAAAATCAGCCTCCTCTTTCCCCTCCGTCAGGGGGTAAAAATGCAGTAAAAACCGGGAAAAGAAAATGCGCGAAACGGCAGACTTGACAAACTTTAAAAAACGGAAAGAAAAAGCTGTCGAAGGACTTGAAAAAGAAAAAAATTAGGTCTATAATGTTACTATCGGGAATTTTAAACATAAAATCCGGAGAGAAAAAATCCGGAGGCTACGGAGAAGAAAATGAGCGGACTGAAGGAAATCAGAAAAGAAATCAACGGCATCGACCGGGAGATGGCTGCGCTCTTTGAAAAGAGGATGAAGGCCGCCGCCGCGGTGGCGGAATACAAGAGAAAGCACGGGCTTCCGATTTACGACGCCGACCGGGAACGGGAGGTCGCCGCCCGCAATTCGGAATTTGTGACCGACCCGCTTCTGCGGGAATATTACGTTCGCTTTATAAACGATACCATGGCGGTGTCGCGGGACTATCAGTACCGCCTTCTGAACGGAATGAAGGTGGCCTACAGCGGAACGGCGGGGGCCTTTGCCTATCAGGCGGCAGGGAAGATTTTCCCCCACGCCGAGCGGGTTTCCTTCGGCAGCTTCCGGGACGCATACGGTGCCGTTGTCGCCGGAAGCTGTGACTGCGCGGTGCTTCCGCTGGAAAACAGCTATGCGGGCGAGGTCGGGCAGGTTATCGATATGCTCTTCTCAGGGCCTCTTTACGTCAACGGCGTTTACGATCTCCCGGTCGTGCATGACCTTCTGGGGCTTCCCGGCGCCGAAAAGAAGGACGTGAAAACGGTGGTCAGCCATCCGCAGGCGCTCAGTCAGTGCGCGGAGTACATAAGGGAACACGGCTTTGAGCAGGTGCAGTACGAAAATACCGCCATGGCGGCAAAATACGTGGCCGCCTGCGGCGATCCCACCAAGGCCGCGATTTGCAGTCGGGAGTGCGCGGAGCTCTTCGGCCTTTCCGTGCTGGACAGGCAGATCAACGAGAGCAGAAGCAACACCACAAGGTTCGGCGTTTTCACACGCGCCAAATGCACTCCGGGCGGCAATCCCGACGACCCCGGCCTGCGTTTCATTCTGATGTTCACCGTGCGCAATCAGGCGGGCTCCCTCGCGGAGGCCATCAACATCATCGGCCGCCACGGCTTCAACATGAATACCCTCCGGAGCCGCCCGATGAAGGAGCTTCTCTGGAACTACTACTTTTACATCGAGTGCGAAGGCGCGCTTGACGCCGAAAGCGGCGCGGTGATGCTGGAGGAGTTGGCCTGCTGCTGTGACCGGCTGAAGCTGGCGGGCGCTTACCGCTCGGCCCTATTGGAATAACCCCGGAAAGGGAAAACGAAAGATGGATAATGAGGGAAAAATCGTGGAAAAGCTGACGGTCGATTTGGGGGAGAACCGCTACGAGGTTCGCGTGGGAGAGGGCCTTCTTGACGACGCGGGAAAATATCTGAACCTTGACCGCCGGGTGCTGGTCGTGACCGACGACGGCGTCCCCGCCGAATACGCGGAGCGGCTGGCGAGACAGTGCAGAGCGCCGGAGATCGTCACCCTTCCGCAGGGAGAGGGAAGCAAGAGCCTTGACGGCCTTTCGCGGCTTCTGCACGCCATGAAGGAGAAGAATTTCACGCGGAAGGATTGCGTCTGCGCCGTGGGAGGCGGTGTGGTCGGCGATCTTTCGGGCTTCGCGGCGGCCTCTTATATGCGGGGTGTCGATTTTTACAATCTTCCGACGACGGTGCTTTCCTGCGTCGATTCCTCGGTGGGCGGAAAGACGGGCATCAATTTCGACGGCATCAAAAATCTCGTCGGCGCCTTCAAACAGCCGAAGGCAGTGCTGGCCGACGTCGGAACGCTCTCGACGCTTCCCCCGCGGCAGGTGGCAAACGGGCTTGCCGAGGCGGTCAAAATGGCGCTGACCTTCGACGAGGCGTTCTTTTCCCTCTTTGAAAAGGGAAATCCCGAGGAAAATCTCCCCGAAATCCTCTGCCGCTCGATCGCCTGTAAAATAAAGGTCGTCGAGCAGGACGAGAAGGAGCAGGGGCTCCGGCGGGTGCTGAATTTCGGCCACACCCTCGGCCACGGGATCGAGAGCCTCGGGTTGGGTCTCTATCACGGGGAGTGCGTAGCGCTCGGAATGCTTCCGATGTGCTCGGAAGAGGTCGGGGCGCGGCTGAGGGCCGTGCTGAAAAGACTGAAGCTTCCGACCTCCCTCTCCTTTGACCGGGAAGCGGCGCTGGAAGCGGTTCTTCACGACAAAAAGTCGGTGGGAGGCGCCGTCGCCGCCGTCTTCGTCGAAAGCGTCGGGAGCTTTGAAATCCGGGAAATCGGCGAGGACGAGCTCAGGAAACGGCTTCTTTCGATCGAAGGATAAAAAAACCGCGAACCGCGAAAGAGCCGACGAAAAGGGCAGAAAAGGGCCGCTTGAGGCCGATTTGGCCGCGAAAACGCTTCGCCGGGGACGGCAAGGCGCGGATAAAAATACGCGGAAAGAAGAAACAAGAAAAGAAAGGGTGCGAAAAGCGATGAAAAACACCTTCGGGTCGGCTATTTCGGTGACGCTGGCGGGGGAAAGCCACGGGGGAGCCATTACCGTGATTCTCGACGGAATCCTTCCCGGTCTTCCCTTCGATGCCGACTATATCGCCTCCCGTCTGTCGCTTCGCAGACCGTCGGGGAGCATTTCGACGGCGAGAAGAGAGGCCGACGAATTTTCGGTTCTTTCGGGGGTTTTTGAGGGAAAAACGACCGGTACGCCGATCTGCCTCACGATTCCGAACGCCGACACAAGAAGCCGCGACTACGAAGCGACGGCGGCGCTTCCCCGTCCGGGCCATGCCGATTATACGGCGGAGGTCAAATATCACGGCTTTCAGGATTATCGGGGCGGCGGGCATTTTTCCGGCCGGGTGACGGCGGGACTCGTCGCGGCGGGAGCCGTCTGCGCGCTTGCTCTTCACAGATGCGGAATTTTCATCGGTACCCACCTGTCCCTCTGCGGCGGGGTGGAGGATCGCCCCTTCGGGAATCTTGCGGAGGATCTTGCTTTTCTGTCCGACAAGAGCTTTCCGGTTCTTTCCCCCGAGGCGGGGGAGCGGATGGTCGCGGCCATCGAGGAGGCGAAGCGAGAGGGCGACAGCGTCGGCGGCCTTCTTGAAACGGCGGTAACAGGGCTTCCCGCCGGCGTCGGGGAGCCGTGGTTCGATTCCTTTGAGGGGAGGCTTTCCCACATTCTCTTTTCAATCCCCGGCATCAAGGGGGTCGCCTTCGGAAGCGGCTTCGGCTTTGCCTCTCTGAGAGGAAGTCAGGCCAACGATCCCTTCGCGGAGGAAAACGGGACTGTCGTGACGAAGAGTAATCACAGCGGGGGAATCAACGGCGGAATCACCAACGGAATGCCGGTTCTCTTCCACTGCGCGGTGAGGCCGACGCCCTCGATAGCAAGAGAGCAGGATACCGTCGATATGAAGAACGGCGGGGAGAGAAAGCTCGCTGTTGCGGGGCGGCACGATCCCTGCATCGCCCACCGGGCGGCGCACGTCGTAAACGCCTGTACGGCCATCGCGGTTCTCGACCTTCTTGCCGAGCGGTACGGGACCGATTTGACGGGCCTTTCGCCTCTTTCAAAAAAGGAAGGCTGAGAGTCCCCGGAAAGGAGAAAAACGGTATGGAATACGGGCTGATAGGGGAGAAGCTGGGACACAGCTTTTCGGGAGAAATTCACGGAAAAATCGGAGCCTATCCCTATGAGCTGAGGGAAATTCCCCGGGAAGGGCTGAGGCCCTTTCTTGAAGAAAAAAATTTCAAGGGTATAAACGTCACCATTCCCTATAAACAGCAGGTGATCCCCTATCTCGATCACGTCGAGGAGACCGCCGCTTCGATCGGGGCGGTCAATACCGTCGTCAATCGCGGCGGGGAGCTCTGGGGCTATAACACCGACATTTACGGCCTCACGGAGCTGATTCGCCGGGTGCTGAGAAGGAGCGGGCGACAGACGCTCGAAGGCCTGCGCGTTCTGATTCTCGGGACGGGAGGAACCTCTCTCACCGCCCGGGCGGCGGCGAAGGCGCTGGGGGCAAAGGAGATTTTCCGGGTGAGCAGAAGCCGGAAGGAGGACGCCCTTTCCTACGAAGAGACGGTGCGGGAGGTTCCCGACGCCGGATTTCTGATCAATTGTACGCCGGCGGGAATGTTCCCGGACGTCGGGGGGATTCCGATTCATCCCTCCCGCTTCCCCTCGCTGGTCGGGGTCTGCGACGCGGTCTTCAATCCTCTCCGGACAAGGCTGATAAGAGAAGCGCTTGAAAGCGGGATTCCCGCCGAGGGCGGACTGTATATGCTCGTCGCGCAGGCGGTGGCCGCCTATGAAAAATTCTTCGGTCACGAGGCCGGGGAAGCGGACGGTTCCCCGGCAGAAGCAAAGAATCCCGCGTCGCTTGTCGATGCCGTTTTCGGGGAAATTCAGGCCGAAAAGACCAACCTCGTCCTCATCGGAATGCCGGCCTGCGGAAAGACTACCGTCGGAAAGCTACTGGCCAAAAGGCGGGGGAGCCGGTTTTACGATACCGACGCCGAAATTGTGGCGCGGGAGGGAAAAAGCATTCCCGAAATTTTCGCCGAGAACGGGGAGGAGTACTTCCGGGGTGTCGAAAGCGCGGTCATTTCCTCCCTTTCCGAAAGAGCGGAGGGCGCCGTCATCGCCACCGGCGGCGGAGCGGTTTTGAACAAGAGCAACATGGACAGCCTTTCGGCGAACGGGAGGATTCTTTACCTCGACAGGCCCCTGTCCCTCCTCACCCCGACCGCCGATCGGCCGACCGCCTCCGACCGGGAGGCCATCCAAAGGCGGTACGAAGAGAGAAAGCCGCTCTATGAAAAATACTGCGACGTCGCAATCGACGCCTCCGGCGGCAAGGAGCAGACGGTGGAGAAGATTCTTTTGGAGATTGAGAAGCTATGGAAATCGAAATAAAAAAAGGCCGATACCGTGGGGTCGTCCCGGCCCCTCCCTCCAAAAGCGACGCCCATCGGCTCCTCATCTGCGGGGGGCTTTCCGAAGGAACAAGCGTCATACACGGAGTCAGCGACTCGGAGGATATGAAGGCGACGCTCGACTGCCTTGCCGCCCTCGGGGCGGTCTATGAAAAGACGGGGGACACCGTCACCGTCGAAGGGGCCTCCCCGTTTTTGAGGGAAAAGGAGCTTTTCCCCTGCCGGGAGAGCGGAAGCACGCTGCGGTTTTTTCTCCCGCTTTGCCTTCTGTCGGAGCGGCGGGCCTTCATGACCGGCAGTCCCACCCTCCTTTCAAGGCCTCTTGACGTCTATGAGGAGATCTGCCTCGGGCAGGGCCTGCTCTTCGAGCGGGAGGAGGAGGGCCTCCTTCTTCAAGGGCCGCTGAGCGGAGGCGCCTTCAAGATCCCCGGCGGCATTTCCAGTCAGTTTGTCAGCGGGCTGATGTTCGCGCTTCCGCTGCTTGAGGACTACAGCCTGCTTGAGCTGATTCCTCCCGTCGCCTCTCGCTCCTATATCGATATGACGGTCGACGCGCTGGGAAAATTCGGCGTCAGGGCCGAGCTCACCGAGGAGAACAGCGTGATTCTGCCGGGAAAGCAGAAATACCACCCGGCGGAGGTCACGGCGGAGGGGGATTGGTCCAACGCCGCCTTCTTCCTCGCCATGGAGGCGCTGGGACAGGATATCACAGTCACGGGGTTGGACCGGGAGACGTATCAGGGCGACGCGGTAGTCAAAAGACTTCTGCCCCGCCTCGGAAGATACCGCCCGACGGTGGATATTGAAAACTGTCCGGATCTTGCCCCGGTGCTGATGGCCGTCTCCGCGGCGATGAACGGCGCCGATTTTGTCAACACCGACCGACTGAAAATCAAGGAGAGCGACCGGGGACAGGCCATGGCGGAGGAGCTTGCCAAGTTCGGCGTCCGGGTCACCGTGGGGGACAACGTGATTTCCGTCGACGCCCCGCGTGAGCTGAGGACGCCGAAAGAAAAAATCAACGGGCACAACGATCACCGAATCGTGATGGCCTGCGCGGTGCTTCTCACCCTGACCGGCGGCGTCCTTGAAGGGGCCGAGGCGGTGAGAAAGAGCTATCCAGACTTCTTTTCGGAGCTTCTGCGGCTCCGGGACGGGGAATAAAAATCCAAAAAGGCAAAACCCAAAGCAATACCAAGGAAAAAGGCAATACCAATGAACCTGAACAAAAACACAAAAATACTGATCGTAGGACTCGGGCTGATGGGAGGAAGCTACGCCATAGCCTTGAAGAAAAAGGGCTATTCCGTCGGCTGTATCACAAGAAGCCGCGAGTCGGTGGATTTCGCGCTGGAAAAGGGAATCATCGATTACGGTTCCACGACGCCGGACCCCGCCGTCATCGGGGAGGCGGATCTGCTTGTCTTCGCCCTCTATCCGCACGTTTTTATCGACTGGATTGAAAAATGGCAGAAGTATTTGAAGCCCGGCGCGCTTCTTACCGACGTCACGGGAGTGAAAACCTCCGTGGTCTATAAGATACAGGCCCTCCTCCGGGAGGACGTCGAATTTATCGCCGCGCATCCCATGACCGGACGGGAGGTCTACGGAGTCAAAAACAGCACCGACGCCATCTTCCGGGAGGCAAATTACATCGTCACCCCGACCGCAAAGAACACGCCGGAGGCGATCGAAACCGCCAAGCGCCTCGGGGAGGAGCTCGGGTTTGCGAGAATCTCACAGCTTACCCCCGAGGAGCACGACGAAATCATCGCCTTCGTCTCGCAGCTTACCCACTGCATAGCGGTGTCTCTCATGACCTGCAACAGCCTTGACCGACTGGAGGACTATACGGGAAACTCCTTCCGGGATCTGACAAGAATCGCCCATATCAACGAGGATATGTGGAGCGAGCTGTTTTTGCTCAACAAGAAGGCCCTGCTCAACGAAATGGAGCTCTTTCAGAAGCAGTTTGAAAAGCTCCGCCGCTCCCTTGAGGAGGAGGATCTTGAAACGATGAAGGCCATCATGCGTCAGTCGACGGAACGCCGCGACGCCTTTGACAGAGGATAAAGGCAAGGCTTCCGACGGACGGGGTCGCGAAGCCCCCGCAACCGCCGAAAGATACGGTTAGAAAAAGAAAATTTTTGTCCCGGTTTATTGTTTACCGGAGAAAGGAAATCAGCCATGAATATGGAATTTTACAGAAAGCTCCCGATCCCGCTTCAGATCAAGGAGCAGTACCCGCTCTCCCCGGAGCTCGCCGAAAAGAAGAAGGCGGAGGATGAGGAGATCCGGAAAATCTTTACGGGGGAATCGGACAAGTTCCTGCTTGTTATCGGCCCCTGCTCGGCGGACAACGAGGATTCGGTGATCGACTATATTTCCCGCCTGAGAAGGGTGCAGGATAAGGTCGCCGACAAAATCGTCATCGTCCCGCGAATCTACACAAACAAGCCGAGGACGACGGGGGAGGGCTACAAGGGAATGCTTCACCAGCCGAATCCCAACGAGCGTCCGGATATGCTGAAGGGCGTCATCGCCATTCGCTCCCTCCATATGCGTGCGCTGGCCGAGACCGGCTTCTCCTGCGCGGACGAGATGCTCTATCCGGAAAATCACCGCTATCTCTCCGACCTCCTCTCCTACGTGGCGGTGGGCGCCCGGTCGGTGGAGGATCAGCAGCACAGGCTCTGCGCAAGCGGGCTGGATATCCCCGTCGGAATGAAGAACCCGACGAGCGGAGATATCTCGATCATGCTCAATTCCATCACCGCCGCTCAGCATTCCCACACCTTTATTTACCGCGGCTGGGAGGTGAAGTCCCACGGAAATCCTCTGACGCACGCCATTCTGCGCGGGTACGTGGACAATCACGGCATCGCCCATCCCAACTATCACTACGAGGATCTGATCGGCCTGTTTGAGGAATATTCCTCCAAGGGCCTCCAGAATATGGCGGTGCTGGTCGATACCAACCATTCCAACTCCGGCAAGAAGTGGTTCGAGCAGATCCGGATTGCCAAGGAAGTGCTTCACAGCCGCCGTTATTCCTCCGATTTGAGGGGCTTCGTCAAGGGCCTGATGATCGAAAGCTATATAGAGGACGGAAGTCAGAAGATCGGGGAGAACGTCTACGGGAAATCGATCACCGACCCCTGCCTCGGATGGGAAAAGACTGAAGCGCTGATTTACGAGATCGCGGAAGGAATTTAATGCGGAGCGGCGCCACGCGCCGCTCCTTCTTTTTCGGGAAAAGAGGCGGAGTCCCTCCTTTTTTGCACCGGATTCTTGAACAAAAAGTAAAACTTTGAGGGATTTTGAAAAAACTGCGCCGGGGAAGGCTTTACAAGCCGCGATTTTTGTGGTAAGATATAAGAGCTGTAATATTTTTCCTTGAAATATGGACAAACCGTGTCCGGAAAAGCGCGCGGTGCGAAAGGAAGGGCGGAACTCCGCCCCGGTCTGCGGTATGGTAAGAGAGTATCTGAGCAAAAACGTATACGAGGCCTTTCTTGAAAGGATCGAGTTCCTGTTCCGGGAATTTGACAACATCTATGTCTCCTTCAGCGGAGGAAAGGACAGCGGGCTCTTATTGAACCTCGTCATGGACTGGCGGCGGGAGCATTGCCCCGACCGACCGATCGGGATTTATCATCAGGATTTCGAGGCGCAGTATACCCTGACGACGGAATACATCACAAGAACCTTTGAAAAGTACGAAAAGGAAGCCGAGTGCTATTGGGTCTGCCTTCCGATGGCGACCCGGACGGCGCTGAGCAGCTATGAAATGTACTGGTATCCGTGGGACGATACCAAAGAGGAGCTTTGGGTTCGGCCGATGCCCGACAAGCCGTACGTAGTCAACCTTGACAACCCGTTTCAGCATTACCGATACAAAATGCATCAGGAGGACCTCGCAAGACAGTTCGGAAGGTTCTATCGGGAGGCGCACGGGGGAAAGAAGACCGTCTGCCTTCTCGGAATGCGGGCGGAGGAATCGCTGCAGAGGTACAGCGGATTTCTCAACAAGAAGTACGGATATAAAGGGGAATGCTGGATCACCGACAGCTTCAAGAACGTCTGGTGCGCCTCCCCGCTCTACGACTGGACCGTAAGCGACGTCTGGAAGGCCACCTATAAGTTCGACTATGACTATAACGGCCTGTACGACCTCTATTATAAGGCCGGGCTGACGCCCGATCAGATGAGAGTCGCCTCCCCCTTCAACGACTATTCCAAGGACAGCCTCAACCTTTATCGTGTGATCGATCCCGTCATCTGGACCCGCCTTGTCGGAAGGGTGCGGGGGGCGAATTTCGGGGCGATTTACGGAAAAACCAAGGCGATGGGCTTCCGCAACATTACCCTCCCGGAGGGGCATACCTGGGAATCCTATACAAAGTTCTTGCTCGATACGCTTCCAAAAAGACTGCGGAACAATTATATCCACAAATTCGCCACGTCTGTGCATTTCTGGCACGAGACCGGCGGAGGGCTTCCGGAGGAGACGATCGAGGAGCTCCGCGCAAAGGGCTACAAGATCCGCCTGAACGGCGTTTCCAACTATACAAAGGATCAGAAATTCCGCGTGGTGTTCGAGGGGAAAATCCCCGACGACACCGACGATATCACAAGCAGCAGAGACGTGCCGAGCTGGAAGAGAATGTGCTGCTGTATCTTGAAAAATGACCACATCTGCCGGACAATGGGCTTCGGACTCACCCGGCAGGAGCAGAAGAGAATCAATATGATTCGGAAGAAATACGGAGGAATGTTGGATGGCTGAGAAAAAATGGGAAAGTCCCGTGTACGGAGTCCGGGCGGTGCCGATTGAAAAGGTCGTCCCCAATACCTACAACCCCAACACCGTAGCGCCCCCGGAGATGAAGCTGTTGTACGACAGCATCAAAGAGGACGGCTATACCATGCCGATTGTCTGCTACTACGCAAAGGATAAGGATCTTTACGTCATCGTCGACGGCTTCCACCGCTATCGGGTGATGAAGGAGCATCAGGATATCTACGACCGGGAGGGAGGAATGCTCCCCGTTTCGGTGATTGACAAGCCGCTGTCCTGCCGCATGGCGAGTACCGTCCGGCACAACCGGGCGAGGGGTTCCCACGACGTCGACCTGATGAGCAATATCGTAAAGGAGCTTCACGACGTCGGAAGATCCGACTCCTGGATTTCCAAGCACCTCGGGATGGAGAAGGACGAAATTCTGAGATTGAAGCAGATCACGGGTTTGGCCGCGCTCTTCCGGGACGTCGAGTTCGGACAGGCATGGCGCCCCGCCGAAAAGGACGGAGAGGAGCCTACGGAGCCAAGGCCGAAGGACTGGGGAGAGGGACTTGAGGAAGAAGTGGAGCCCGACGGGCCCAACGGAACCGATGAGCCCTTCCTTGACGAAACGAACGCAAGCGAAACGAACGCAGGCGAAAAGAAATAAACGCCGAAAAGCGAAAAAGAAAAACAGGCAAAAGCGCGCCGACCGGAAGGAAGGCGCGTTATTTTTTTGCCGGAGGGGGAGAAAAAGAGAGCGGCGGTGGGCTCTTTGAAACAAACCCTATGGACAAAACGGAAAAAATGTGCTATACTATTATCGGATGTGCGCAAGGAAAGGAGAAGAGCGCCTCCGGAAAAGAGTGCAGGAGTGCATGAGCGCCGGAACCGCAATCTCTTCAGCGGTTGACGAGGCGGGGGTTATCGAAAGATTCGGCGGATACCTCCCGGTATACGGTCGGGCCGTAAGATTTTCGTCAAAACCTGCGGGTAATCGCAGAACAAAGCGGAAATCGGACCGTAATAAAATTGAAGAGGTACACAAGATATGTGTGGAATTGTAGGCTACACAGGCGACAAGCAGGCCGCCGATATTCTGATGGAAGGACTTGGAAAGCTGGAATACCGGGGATACGATTCCGCCGGGATCGCCGTTTTTTCGGGCGATGGAATCCGTGTCGAAAAGGCCAAGGGCCGGCTTTCCAATCTTGAGGAAAGGCTGAAAAAAAACGGGAAGCCCGTCGGAACGGTGGGAATCGGCCACACTCGCTGGGCCACGCACGGCGAGCCCTCCGACGCCAATTCGCATCCCCATTCTCACGGGCGCGTGACGCTTGTCCATAACGGGATCATTGAAAATTACCTTTCGCTGAAGCAGTCGATGGAGTCGATGGGCAACACCTTCTCCTCCGAGACCGACACCGAGGTGGTCGCGCATCTCATCGATTACTATTACAGCGGCGACCCCGCCGACGCCATTATCCGCGCCGTCGGAAGAGTGGAGGGCTCCTATGCCCTCGGTGTGATGTTCGAGGATATCCCCGACAAGCTCTTCGCCGTGCGGAAGGACAGTCCGCTGATCGTAGGCGTCGGGGAAGGGGAAAACTTCATCGCCTCTGACGTTCCGGCCATTCTCTCCCATACGAGAAGGTATTATCTCATCGACCAGCAGGAGCTGGCGGTTCTGACGAAGGAGCGCGTCACGCTCTACGATTTCAGCGGGAACGACATCACCGCGGAAAAAGAGCTGATGACGGCCGATTGGGACGTGGAGGCCGCCGAAAAGGGCGGCTACCCGCATTTCATGCTCAAGGAGATTCACGAGCAGCCCCAGACGCTGGAAAGGGCCATTCAGCCGCATTTTGTCAACGGCCTCGGCGGCATTCTGAAAGAGGAAATCCCCGATACCTCCGGGATTCGCCGACTGGTGATTGTCGCCTGCGGAAGCGCCATGAACGCGGGCCTTCTCGGAAAATGCGCAATTGAGCGGCTGGCGAGGGTCCCCGTTGACGTTTGCATCGCCTCCGAGTTCCGGTATGCCAACCCGATTCTCGGAGAAGGAGACGTTGTCGTCGTCATTTCCCAGTCGGGCGAGACGGCGGACTCTCTGGCGGCGCTCCGATTGGCGAAGGGAAAGGGCATCCCCGTTTACGCCATTGTGAACGTGGTCGGCTCCTCCATAGCAAGAGAGGCGGATCATACGGTGTATATCTGGGCGGGGCCGGAAATCGCCGTCGCGACGACCAAGGCCTTCACCTCGCAGGTCGCGGTGCTCTATACCCTTGCGCTCCGCCTTGCCCTTGACAGGGGAACCGTTTCGGCGGAAAGGGCGGAGGAGATCGCGAAGGAGATGAAGCGCCTGCCGGAGCTGGTGGCGAAAACGCTGACAGACGAAAAGATTGCCCTCTATCAGAGGCTCGCCTCTCTCAACAGGGGAAAGCACGATTTCTTCATCATCGGAAGAGGGCAGGATTACGCGGTCGGTTGCGAGGGCTCCATGAAAATCAAGGAGGTTTCCTATCTGCACTGCGAATCCTACGCGGCGGGAGAGCTGAAGCACGGCACGATTTCCCTGATTACCGAGGGAGTTCCCTGTCTGGCCATCGCCACCGACCGATCCCTTGTGGAGAAGACGGTGAGCAACATCAAGGAGGTCAAGGCCCGAGGAGGGCAGGTGGTTCTCGTCTGCCCGGAGGGCATGGCGCAGGGACAGGATTTCTACGATTACGCCATCGAGCTCCCGCAGACGGAAGATCTGCTGATGCCGATTGTGGCGATTGTCCCGATTCAGACCTACGCGTATTACACGGCCGTCTACCGTGGCTGTGACGTCGACAAGCCGAGAAATCTCGCAAAGAGCGTGACGGTGGAATAAAGGCGGAGACCGGAGCTCCCCGACGCCCGGCGAGGGCGGAACCGTTTCTTAAGGAGGCATTCCCGTCGGGAAAGGCGGGGCTGACGGCTACACAAAAACAACGCGGCGAAGGGCTTTTTTGCTCTTCGCCGCGTGGCTTTTTCGATTTTTTACCAAATTTCCGGCTTCGCGTCGGAAGGGAGCGGATCGGGATAGGCTTCCCCGCCCAGCTTTTCCAGCCAGTTGTCGTGCGCGGCCTGAACAAGCGCCGGATCGGTCAGAAATTCGTATCCGACGGAGGCAAGTACCTTGGCGGAAAAGAGCATCCCCTTGTGGGCAACTCCGCTTTTTCCCTGCGCCACGGTCTGCCACGTGTGGGCGGGAGTTCCGGCGGCAAGAGTCGCCGCGTTGAACCACCCGGTGGGGCAGACCCAGCTGACGTCCCCGACGTCTGTGGAGGCGTCGAAGGGCCGGTCGGGAAGCAGAAAATTCCAGATGGGAAGGGAGAAAACCGAAGCGGGATTTTGGGCTTGAAGAGCCCGGGCGGCCTCTTTTTGGAGGGGAACCGGAACGCCGGGGAAAACGGGTTTTTCTTTGGATGAACCCGGGGCGCGCCGCACGGTGCGCTTCCCGCAAAAACACCCTCGCTCCGTGGGGTTTCCTACAGAGCGAGGGCGTCTCTTCCCTTTCCGGCGACGCGCTTTTCTTGCACGCCCGGAGACCGTTACCGCGTCGGTTGTTCCGGTTCCGCTTCAGCGTCGGGAGTCGGAACCGTAAACCAGCGGTTACTTTACAGAAGAAAGCTCTTCGCGGTCAAGCTTGAATCGTTCATTTACAAAAGATCCTCAAGCACCTCCTTTACATGGAACGGAGAAACCGCATTTTCGGAGACTATCCGGAAGATCTCCCTCGCTGTGTCGAGCTCCGAGGTGAGATCGTAAAGAAATACCGATTCGGTTTCCCCGTCGCTGTCTGAGAGCAGACAGAGCAGAGAATAGGCGTGGGAACAGGGAGTCTCTCCCTCCCCGTGACGGGGCAGATCCATAAGGAAATATTCCCACGTCCTTTTTTCTTCTTCCCTTACAGATTGAGCGATAACAACACGTCTCATGCTATTCATAATTTTAGTATATGGCGGAGGTGGGAAGGTATCCTCGCAAGCGGACAGGATACCTTCCGTATCCGCAACCTTTCGTGATATTTACACTCGCTTCCAAAGGTCGCCGGAAAAAAGGAGAAGGAGCGTATTACAAAATCCTTTTTCAGGCGCGGCGCATCCGCGCCGCAGGGCGAAAAAACGGAGGAACAGAACCCTTGGCTTCGAGGTCGTTGTCTGAACAGGCGGAACGGTTCAAGCAAGCTGAAAGTTCGAGCACGCTGAACAGTTCAAGCAAGCCGAAAATTCGGGCGAGCCGAACAGTTCAAGCAGGCCGAAAGTTCGGGCAAGCCGAAAGTTCGGACGAGCCGAACAGTTCGAGCGCGCTGAACAGTTCAATCGAGTTGAACAACCGAACAGCCGGAACAGACCTGAGCAGAAGAAACATTCGTCGCGGAATCCGTCCGAAAAGAGAGAGTGCCGGGCCCGGCGCCGTCTTTCTTTTTCTGTCTATAAGTATAGCACAAAATTCCTCATTTGTAAATAAAAATAAAAAGCGGCAAAAAACGGCTCTGAAGGAGGGGTTTTCTCAAATTGTAACTTTTCTGTAAATTCCAAAAAAGGCGCCCGAAGGGGCCCTTCAAGAGGCTTCTGAAAAAACTTCAAAATTTGAGGATTTATGCGTCAAAAATTGAGGAGAGTAGGCCGATAAACCACACTAAATAACGGTATAAAAGTAAAAATTATTCACGTTTTCCGGAATTTGTGGCGTGACAAAAAATCGGATTTTTGGTATAATGGAGACGGAAAGAAAAAATCCGTGAAATTGCACAAAGGGAAGGCCCGAGACGGGGGTAAAATTCTATGAGAAAACCTATCGATTTTTTCCTTGTAACGCTACATATAGGCCTTTGGGTCGAAATTTACGGGGCCGTCGGCGCGTGGATGCAGTATCAAGCGATGAGGGAAAGCGGCTGTCTTCACGCCGTGTCCTCTTTAGGGGAGACGCTGGAAAGCCTGACGGTTTCGGTGGCACTCTATCTGCTTACCGCTTTGGCCTTTTATCTTGACGGGAGAAGGAAGGAACAGGACGCGCGGGGAAGGTAAAAAGAGAGGGAAAGCAGAAAAACGGCAAAAAATAAACCCCTAAAAGCAGACAAGCAAAGGCAAATGCCCAAAAGGAAAGGGCCAAAAACAAAACGGCCAACAGCCAACGGCATAAAACAACAATCGGATAAAAACAAACGGCAAAAAATAAGCTCCCACTCGACGAAGAGCGGGAGCTTGTTCCCTGAGATAGGAAATTTTCTTTTTGAAAGGGGCAGGGTCTGCAAGAGGAGCCGCGACGACGGGCAAGCGGAAAAGAACCGAAAAGCCCCTGCGCAAAGCGCGAAGTCCGGTAAGGGCTCGACGCCCCGTGCCTTATCGATCGGCGAGCTCAGTGATTGCTGAACACGATCAGCTTGTCATTCTCCTCGATGGAAACGTAAATATTCGCCTGATCGCCCTCAAACAGAATCATCCGCCCGCCCGGCTTCACGTAGCCGAGCGCAACGGTGGGATTCTGCCGCTCCTTCGGCAGGGTGGGATCCACCGACGCGTCGTATACGGCGCGGATTAACTCCGCTGCCGTGCAGGGCTTCGGGCATTCGTTGAACAGCCGACTGACCTTCTTTGTGTAGATCTCCTTGCTCTGATAGCCCTCGGAGCCTTCGGCGTCGTAGGTCAGAATGTCGGTATAGAAATCGAAGAGCGCTTCCTTCTCCCCGATTTGCGTGATCATCTTGCTGATGTACCGGTTGCTGATGACGACGTTGTTCACGCTGTAGCTGTTGACAATGTCGTGATGCCGGGGGTCGATGATCTCGACAATGACGTCGACGCTCTCGGTATCAAAGGTGGGATCCGCCGCTTTTTTGGTGTTGATAATGTCCTGTACGTAGACGAGGTTGGCGAGAGCGTTTGCGTCGATGTCCTCATTCAGCGCCATATCGTCGGACAGAATCAGAACGCTTGTATCCTCGGCGTTGGATTCCACAAATCGGCTGATGGTGGAGCAGATAAGATCCTTGTCGTAAATGCTCGCCGCGACGGTGGCAATGACGAAGGGATATTCCTTGTAGTAGTTCATCTTTTCTAAATTTTTGGGATCGTCGATAACGACAATCCGAAGAATCTCCCGGCCGTCCTTGTAGTTCCATTCGTTCCGGAAGGCGGCAAAGCCCTGCATAATATCCCGGCATTTGCTGTTGTGTCCGAGAATGATCACGTTTTTGCTCTCAATCCAGCTGCTCTTGTTCAGCGAAACCGTGTAGGAGGACGGGGCGATGCTGCTCGTCTCGCGCACGTCCTTCTCGCTTGCCGCGGAAAAATAATGATAGGCCTTGCCGTCGTTCATCATGTACGTCAGGGGAATGGCGCGCCGGTGGTTTTTCAGATAGGTCGGGACAAAATCGTTGTTCTCATCGACCTCGTAAGGCTCCGTGAAGAAGGCGGCGCCCTTGTTGGAGAAGAGCTCCTTGTAGACAAGATTCAGCTCCGGCATCAGGGAGAACTGCGAGAGAATTTGTCCCAGAATCTTGTTGACCCGCACCGGAATGATGTTGCACTTGCCACGGACCTCTTTGCACTTGATGATTTTGTCGACCAGCTCATACGTCCATTCGTCGGTGATTTCCACAATGATTTTCTGATCGTCGTTTGAGTAGGAGGCGGCGGTGATGTCGGCGACCTGCATAAGCGTTTTTACCGTCTGCGAATTGCCCCGCTCGTGCTCTTCCATGCGCTCCCTGTTCTCAAACTTGCAAATCGTATTGTTGATGTCACCGCCGAGAATAATCACGGATTTGGCGTATTCAAGAGAAATATCGTGGAGCTGTTTGGAGGAGAATACGTCGCCTTCCCGGACAACGACCGTCAGACGGTTGCGGAATTTCAGCTTTTGAAGATTCAGAAGACGGGAGAGGAAGCCCTGCTTCATGTGCGCAACGTTTTCTCTTGCCACCGTATCGGCAAGGCGCTCTTCGATTTCCTTTTCTACCTCTTTTTTTCTGCTGCCGACAAGAACGACGACCTTTTGCTTTTTGTCGCAATAGAGAAGATCGTTTACAATCTCCGAAGCCCGGGTATTCCAGTTTAAAATAACAATGTGGCCAGAAATGTGGAGCTTGCGGGAACCGGAATTGGAGTCCTCGATAAAATGGGAAATGTAGTTGGTGATGTAACCGATCACAGCGCCGGTGAAGGAGATCATCCCGATAAAGATGATGCCCAAACAGACAAGAACAATGGCGACGCCGGCCTGCCCGATATCGGAAATCACAAACTGAATGCAGCCGGCGTCAAGGATCATCGTTACCGTGCAGAAGGCGGCTTCGATAAAAGACATATGCTCCGTTCCGGATAAAGACATATTGCTGATGATGATGGCCGACACAAAGAAAAAAACAATGTTGAACAGCAGAATGGCCGCAAGAACCATCCGCCCCGGATTTTTCACAAGCTGAACGCTCAGCCATTCCTTTAGCTTTTTCATTTGTCCTCCTGATAATGATAACAAGAATAGAAACGACCGAAGACCCCTACAAAGTCATGCTGCTCTCAAACAACAACAACGGCAACGCGAACGGCAACAAGCTTAAAACCCCTACAAAATCACACAACTCTCAAACACGACACCCACACGCTGCGCATGGCCGTCGGTTTAAGACCCCTACGAGAAATCCACAACTCTCAAACGTAATAGCGCATTTTTCGGACTTTAGCGCGGTTTAAGACCCCCCTACGAAATCACAAACTCTCAAACCACTCAATGGCTGGAATCTGCGTGCAGTCGGTTTAAGACCCCTACAAAATCACACAACTCTCAAACTCGCAGAGCAACGGGAGGAAGTCAGCGAAAGTTTAAGACCCCTACAAAATCACACAACTCTCAAACCGATCCCCACGGTCTTTGTCAACTCAGTGGTTTAAGACCCCTACGAAATCACACAACTCTCAAACCGCCGAGCCAGTGTTTGCGGTAGTGATTGGTTTAAGACCCCTACGAAATCACACAACTCTCAAACTTCCGTAAGTACCCGAATCCCCCGGAGGAGTTTAAGACCCCTACGAAATCACACAACTCTCAAACCTCAAATTTCAATTTCGCGGACAAATTCCGCGGAAAAACGGCCTACGAACCGCCCGAAAAAGAGGCGAAAGCGTGTGAGGGGCCAAAAACCTGCAATTTTGCGGCTTTTCAGACGCAAAATTGCCCCTTCTTGTCTATTATACCCTGCTTTTCTTCAAAAGTCAACCGATTTCGCACAAATCTTCATCAATTGTCAATCTTTCTTCCAGAGGAAGCTTTTCTTTGGAAAAGCCCTCCAGCATCAAGAGCTTATATTCGTGGGAAAGTACGGCCTCGGCAAAGAGGGAAAACTCCCCGTCGCTGATATAGGAGCGAAAATTGACGGTGACGAAGAGCTTTTCTCTGTCCAGCTCCCGCACCAGCTCAAAATAATCCAAAACCTTTTCGCAAAGGCTCCCCTCGTTGGGAATTTCCGGAGAGGCGGCTTTCAGAAGGGAGCCGACGGAGAGCTTTGAAAAGGAGACCTCGCAGGGAAGGGAAAAGGCGATTTCATCCAAAAAGACTTCGGCGTCCCGCAAAAACTGCATTGTCCTTTCGTAATGCTCCACGCCGACCGCCTCGCGCTCCAGTGAAGCGGTCAGCTTGGAGAGCAGACTTCTTTTGTTTAAGTCAAACGGGACAAAGGAGTCAAGGACCTCCAGATGGGAGGCCATTTCGACGGGGGAATCCCCCGCCGAAAGCACCCCTTTTCCCTCTTCCCCTGCGCACTGCAGGCGAAAATCCTCAAGAATTTCCCGGAAGAGCCGGGGATTCTCGATCACAAGCGTGTGGATTTTCCGGGTATCAAAATCAAAATAGCCCTCGATTTCCGGATAGGCGTATTTCATAAAATCACCAGCCTTTCGTCGCTGTCAAGCACGTCTCCCCGGGCCTCCCCGGAGATAAATTCCATGGTGGCAAACTGTTTTTCCGTCACGGTGAGCACCTGAACCGTCCCGGCGGGCGGCTTGTTCTTCCGGATGGTTTCAAGGGAGCTTTTCTGCACGGAGGAATTCAGCAGCATACGCGTATAAACCGACTCCTGAAGCATAAAGAAGCCGTTCTTGATCAGCATTTTCCGGAATTGGCGGTAATTTTTCCGATCGGCGGGCGTTTCGGTCGGCAAATCAAACATAACAAGCATTCTCATAAAGCGGTAACTCATTCGTCCCTCACAAAGAGTATTTCCGACGGTTCCCCGTCGTTCATGGCCTCAAACACGCTGCGCACGTATATTCGAATGGCGTTGAGAAGCGTCTGTAGGCTTCCGTTTATCGTCACGGATCCGTTCAGCAGGTTCCAGAGCCGATACTTTTCCTTGGAGGTCAGCTCTTCCGGCTTCATGTCGAAAACCTCCCGATCCACCAGAACGCGGAAGGGTTCCATCAGATCACAGCTCAGATTGAAGTGGTTGAACATATTGTCGTGAAAAATCCCGAGCTGCGTCAGATATCCGCAGCAGGCAATTTCCCGATTGAAGGCCGACAGGAGAATGCTGTAGCCGTAGTTCAACGCCGCGTTTACCGGGAGGTCGGCGCTTCTGGTAAAGTCCATGCCGAACAGGGCGTTGAAGTAGACCTTGGCGGCGTGGCCCTCCCGGTTGGTTTCGTCGGAGGGCTCCACCTGTTCAAGGTAGGAGGAAAGGAGCGCCGCCTCCCGCTCCTTTTTCAACTCCTTCAGAAAATGTGCCTGCTTCCGGATCTTTTCGGTGACGATTTCCCGCCAGATCAGGGCCTTTCTCTCTTCCTTCCACGCGGCCTGATTCCGGATCTTGAGGGAGCTGTCATGGCTTCCGTGATGAGGAACCAGCTCGGCCATCGGGCTTCGCTTGGAATCGCAGAAAATGACCTTGACCTTTTTCTCGGTTAAAGCCTCAAGAAGACACCCCGTGAGGGAGACGGCGGGATTTTCGATGACGAGAATGGCCAGCTCGTCAAGGAAGACGCGAAGGGTGCTTTCTCCCCGCACTACCAGATACCCCATCCGATAATCCAGCTTGCTCCGATTGGAGACGACGACCGTCCGCCAGCTCATAGAAGTGAGAGAAGGTTGTCCGAGACCTTTTCCCAAAGGCCGGAGGACGAGGGGTCGATGATTCGCACGTCGTGATAATACTTTTTCCAGTTGGAGAGGGTAGAGCTGAAGTTGACCGTCGCGGCGGTGTGCGCGGCCCCTCCGATCAGAGTAAGATCACAGCCGCTCGAAATCCGACCGAAAACGGCGTGCAGGTTGAGCAGGGCCTGCGCCTGTTCCACCGGCGAGAGGGCGATAAACTTTTCTCTCCCCGCCTCGACGGTTTTCAGCGGATTGTTGGGGCGCTTGGCATAAATGCTTTTGCTCAGCTTGGAAAGGTAGAGGTCGTACAGGGCGAGGTTTTCCTCCTTCGTCACCTTGTCGTACTCGGCGTGATAGACGAAATGCGGACCCTTCGCCTTTTCCGTCATCACCTCCAGTCGCTTCAAATAGGTTTCTATCCTTCGGTCCGCCGCGAAGGGGACAAAGGGCGCGGCGATCAGGCATCTTCCTCCTCCCGCCGACCCGGCGATACAGATGCGGAATCCGTCGAGGGAGAGCATCGTGTTGACCTTGAGGATTCGTTTCCCGAGCGGGAAGGAGACCTCGTCGACCGTCTTTCCGATGATTTGTCCGATGCGCTTTTTCGCATATTCCTCAGCGGCCTCCCCGCCGGCCAAAAACCGGTCGCGGAAGAGAAGCTCCACAGGCATCACCATGCAGTCGCACTTGTTCCCGGCACGGTATTTCGTCAGGGCAAAGAAGCTGACGGTCGGTTTATTGTAACCGCCGTATTTTTCGGTCGGGAGTCCCGCCTTGCGGGGAATTAAGCCCGGGCCCTTCTTTACCGGCTGTTGGTCGAAGAGACCGCCCTCCCGGCAGAAGGAATATCTGACCATCCGGGCGTTGTTCTTACCCACCGTGGTCTTGACCTTTTCCAGCATTTTTGTCCCGTCCCAGACGGTTTTTCCCCGGCAAATCACGGGATGCGTGAAGAGCGATTTTGTCTTCACGCTGTAGGGATCGTTGACCGAGAACCACAGCTTGGAAAACCGCATATGGTAGACGTTTCCGGTGACGATGTTCAGATAGGCGTCCTTCGCGTGGTGCAGGTCGTTGTAGGTACGGCTTTTGAAAAGCTCAAATTCCTGCCGGAATTCGGAGGTCAACCGCGCTTTTACGTAGACGATCTCGGCGTCGGGGTAGAGGCCCTTCAGCAGAGTGGCCACCGCCTTCGTCGACTGCGAGGTCTCTGTCAGCTGGCGGTTGATGAAGCCGAGCCTTTCCTCCTCCGTAAAGGGCGTCGCCCTTGTCAGCCGCCGGTATTTTTCCTCGGTAATCAGCCCGACGTCCCGAAGATGCTTCCAGAAGCCGGTCATTCTTTCCCGCACGGCGCTGTCGATGGGATAGGTGTCCTTCTTCTGCCCGTTGTTTTCCGAGAGCACAAGAACCAAATTGTTCAGAATGCTGTCGTCCTTTACCAGCGCCTGCGGCCAGATGTGGTCGCGGTTGTAAAGGCCCTCCTTCAGGCGGGCAAGGTCGAGGGGCTGTCCCGTATACATACATTTTCCCAGCTGTGTGTAGTAGAGGTACAGGGCCTCGCTTTGAAGACGGCTGTCCGCCTCCTCGCCCATGCTTTCCAGCTCCTGCGTGAGAAGGCGCACCTCCTCGGCGTCGCATTTCTTGTAGAGCTCAAGGAGCTGTTCCTTCCTGCTGACGGTGCGCTTTCCCCTCTGCTCCTCACTTCCTCCCCGCGTCATTTCAACGAAGATTTTGGCGGGAGGATTTCCGACCGCGTGGGCCACCTCCTTCACGATGGCAAGCGTCCGGAAAACCTGCCTCTTTACGGAATTGGAGAGGTACATTTCCTCCATGCGTTCCGAAAGCCCTTGAGGATGGGAGGAATAATAGGCGGCACTCTCCTCCGCCACCGCTTCCCTGAAGGTGAAGCGATCCGAAAGGAGCTCCATCAGGTTGTAGTCGGTCGTCCAGAGCGCCTGCATCACCGACAGGGCCTCCCCCGTCCCGGCCTGCCGGTCGACTCCCGGAAGCCCGGTCAAAAACGCGCGGGAAAGCCGTCCGAAGTCCTTGCAGCTCAGCCCCGACAGGTACCGGACGTCCTCGTCGGGCAGGGAAGGAAATTCCCTTTTCAGCCACTTGACAAAGCGGTTTTTGTCCTCGGAATAGCTCTTCCGCAGGATGATTTTTTCGGCCTCCTCATAGGTCAGCGTTCCGCTTTCAAGAAGCCGCCGGAAATCCAGCCACGGGGAAAGGCTCGAGGTCAGGGTGGCGTCGACGCCGGTCAGCTCCTGCCCCTTTTGCATGGCGTTTGTGCTGAGAAGGAAGTCCTCCAGCCTCTTTTTCGTCACCTTGCGGCGGCGGAGGAAGACTTCGTTATAAATTCTCTGTTTTAGCTCCGTCGGAAGCTTTTCCCCGTCCAGCCGCAGATTGTTGATTTCGTTCAGCACGGTATAGGAGCTGTAGAGAAGCGAGCTCTTCGGGAGCACGTCCTCCCCCGGCAGATAGGTGCAGGTGTTGGTCATTTTCCGGATAAATTCCTGCTCGCTTGCGTCCCCGTCGATCTTTTGGTAGAAATTCCAGGGCAGAACCGGCCCGCTTTCTCCCGGGAAGAATTTCACCCACGCCCGCTCCGAGCCCCTGTTCAGCGGCCCGACGAAATAGGGAATCCGGAAGGAGAAGACGGCAAGGATCTTTTCCGAGACGGTGAGACCCTCCCCGTCCTTTTTTGAGAGAAACGGCAGATACCTCTCGGCGACCTTGAGGAGGTCGGTCAGCTCCTTTTCGTAAATCTGATGCGGGATGACGCGGTTGTCGGTGTCGCGTTGCTTCGGCAAAAAGCTCCTCGTCTCCAGCCGCGCCTTCATGTCTTCCCAACCGGCGCGATCCTTCTCCTCCGGCGTGACCTTTTGAATCAGCCCCAGAAGGTATTTGCTGAAATCCTCCTTGTTGGCCCTTTTCAGCTCCTTTTTCTGCGCTTCCTTTTTGCAGTGCAGGGAATAGGCGGTATAGTTGTCCTTCCGGACGTCCCGGAAAACCTCACGGTATTTTTCCGGGAGATATTTCCGGATAAAGGCCTTCAGGAAGGCCAGATCCTTTTTGTGCCTTTCGTAAAGCGCGACCTTGGCCTCGGAGATCGAGGGATAGCCCGACAGAGAGTCGCAGAGAAGCGACCAGTCGAAGACGGCCTTGGCCTTTTCGACGATAGGCGCGTTCTCCCCCAGCTGTGTCAGCACCTTGGCAAGCGTCTCCTCGTCGGAGTCGAGACGGAAGGAGCCGATTTCCCCGTAGTCCTCCCCGGGAAAGAGCTTGGCGGGGTCTACCTGACTGCCGCAGAGGAGCTTGAGGAGCAGATCGATTTGAAAAGGCGCTTCCGGGAGCTCCTTCGGGGGCTTGCTTTCCCCGAAGAGAAGCCTGCAGACGCTGCGGTATTTTTCGGTGACGGTCGATCTTTTCGCCAGCGCCTCCTTTAAGCCCTCCCGGTCAGCGGCCTCCTCTTTCCAGGGGAGAACGTCGCATTCCTCCCGCAGAACCGAGAGGAAGCCTTCCCAAACGGAGGAAAAGTCGGTCAGCGCGTCGATGTTGTTGGTTTCGATTTCACTTAAGAAATGGCCCCGATGGGCGACCAGCCACGCACAGGCGAGATACACCAGCCGAACGTCGTGGGGAGCGGGATTTCTCATCAGATCCGCAATCAGGTGGTGAACAGTCGGATAATCCCGGTGATAGTCGGCGTCTGTGTAGTCCCCCGGGCCGAAGAGGGAGCCCGGTTCCTCCTTGTCCTCCGGCCAGATCGCGCTGTTTTTGAGACGGAGGAAGAATTTTTCGTCCTTTTTCGAGATTTCGGCGGCGAACAGCTCCGAAAGGAGCCGGACGCGCTGTTGACGGCGGTCAATTCTCCGCCTCCCGGTGCGGAAGGCGCGGCGGTCGGTGTTCAGAGACGCCTCATCAAACAGCGAGACGCCCCACATCGGTTCCCCGTGAAAGCGAAGGAGGGAGTATTCCTCGTCGGTAGCCGCGTAGCCTACCGAGTCGGTGCCGATATCAAGGCCAAGGTAATAAGCTTTTCCGGTATTTTTTTGGGATTCCGTGCTAAAAATTTTCTCATCCATACTTGACAACCTTCCTTATTTTGTGATATAATAAAGCCGTGATGAAGTAAGACCCCTACGAAATCACACTACGCGTTCAAATAAAAATTTTTTCAAACCGTCGGATTTTCCGACCGCACAGAGTGTGTAGCACAAAAGTGCAGAAAGAAGCCTCTTCGGAGGTTTTTTTCTTTTTCAAGGGGATGCCTAGGGTTTCTGCCTCGCAGGCAGGGTTTCCTTTTGCGGTACCGCCGCGGATTTTGGGAACGCGAGCCAAGAATGTTTCATACCAAAGAGAAGAGGGCCGTTTCGCGTTTTTTGCCTTCGCCGCCGGCGACGTTGCTTTGCTGTTTGCTTTCGTTCGGGCGGGGTTGCTTCGCTTTTGGCCTTCGCCGGTTTTGGGGTGCTTTTTCGGCCCTTGACGGGAGAGGCCCTCTTTTTTGCCCGTATGGGTGCCGGGCGGGCTTTTTCCAGCCGACGACGGCGCGGATTTTTCGCGCTTTGCCTTTCAGGCGTTATTTTGTCCCCGTCGAGCCGAAGCCGCCGGTTCCCCGCTCGGTTTCCCCCAGCTCCTCGGCCTCCTCGTATTCCGCCCGCACCACCGGGAGAATCATCAGCTGTCCGATTCGCTCCCCGTTTTCTATCGTCTGATTTTCGGCGCTGTTGTTGATGAGCGCGACGAAAAGCTCCCCCCGGTAATCGCTGTCGATGACGCCGATGCCGTTGGCAAGGGACAGTCCCCGTTTCAGGGCGAGGCCGCTTCTTGCGCAAACGACGGCCACAAAGGAGGGATCGGGAAGCGCAAGGGCAAGGCCGGTGGGAACCGAAACCCGCTCCCCCGGCCGCAGGGTCAGCGGCTTTTCAAGAAGGGCGTAAAGGTCGCAGGCGGCGGAGCCCTGCGTGGCAAGATGCGGAAGGCGTGCGCCTTCTCTCAGCTTTTTCACTTGAATTTTCATGGCTTTTCTCTCTTTCTATTTCAGTCTTCGGATGTTTTCCTTGGGGATTGTGCCGTGGGCATAGGAATAGAGAACCTTCATCACGTCGCCCCTCTTCTCGTCGGAGAAGATCATATGCCGCTCCTCAATCCCCGCCCGGTCGAGACGGTCGGTCTGATCGGCCATATAAAGCGGAACGCTGTTGTAGACGGTGTCCCGCCCCTCCTCCCGGAGGACAGGGAAAACGGCGCCCCGGGTGTCCCGGAGAAACGCCTTTCCCACCGGCTTTTGAAGAAGCATCAGCGGGAGCCGCCCGTAGACGACGGCGCCCTTGCGCACGCCCTCCGGAAGGACGATGTCGCGGATCTGCGGCAGAATCAGCTCGCAGGAGAGAAGAAGGCTTTCAAATTTTCCCTCCCGCGCCCAGAAAAGGCCGGAAAAGGTGTTGAAGGTGTTGAGCCGGAAATCCCCGTGGGGAATCAGGCCGAACTCCTCCGCGAGGGAGAGCTGCCCGATATTTCCGACCAGCAGATGCTTCGCCCCGGCGGAGGCTGCGGCCTCCAGCTTCTTTCTTACCTCGTCCCACGCAGAATCGAAGATGACGGGGGGCAATAAAACCCCGTCGGCGACGCTTTGGTAGGCGGAAAGCGGCAGATAAACGTGGGTAAAGTCGTGGCTGTCGGGGATCTGAGAGGCCGAGCGGAACCGCGCCGTGGTTATCGGCTTTTGGGGAGGCCGTTTAGGCGGAAAGGCGAGCTTTTGAGCAAAATAGCGCTTTTTCTGCCCCTTTTCTTCGCCTTCCTTGGCCTCCGCTTTTGACCCTGTGGGGCGGTCGTTCGACGCTTCCCGGCCAACCGTCGGCCCGTTCCTGCCGGACAGGACCGCGTTCTGGCTCTTGCGGCTCATTTCCACGTCCTGCCCGCTCCGGACGCCGAGCATTTTTTCCCCGACGTCCCCGGTAAAATACCCGTCGGTGAAGCCGCCACGCGAGAAAAGCCGTTTGAGCTCCTCCATTTCGTCCCGGGTGGCGCCCCGCTCCTCGTCTAAAAGGCGGCGGTAGATCTTCGTCACGCCGTAGACGTAGCCGGGGCTTTTCCGCCGCCCCTCGATTTTGAGGGAGGCCACCCCCGCCGCAAGAAGCGCCGGAATATGCTCCGCGAGGCACATATCCTTCAAGCTCAGCGGATAGCCGCCGTTGTAGCTCATCCGGCAGGGCTGGGCGCATTCTCCTCGGTTTCCGCTCCTTCCGCCGAGCATGGAAGACATCAGGCATTGCCCGGAACAGCTGACGCAGAGGGCGCCGTGTACAAAGACCTCAATCTCCGGCGAGGCCTTTTTACAGAGGAGGGAAATGTTCTCCTCCGTAAGCTCCCGCGCCGCCACGACGCGCCGGAAGCCGCTTTTGTACAGCCGGTCGGCCCCAGCGATATTGTGAACCGTCATCTGTGTGCTGGCGTGAAGCTCAAGGTTTGGGAAAAATTCCCGGATCTTTTCGGCAAGGCCGACGTCGGCGAGAATCAGGGCGTCGACTCCCGCCTCCGTTAAGAAGGCGATATATTCCAGCGCCTGTTCAATTTCCCGGTCGTAAATCTGGGTGTTGACGGTGACGTAGCTTCTGACCCCGTGGGCGCGGCAGGAGGAGGCCGCCGCGACAATTTCCTCCCGACTGAAATTCTTCGCGTTCATGCGGGCGTTGAAAAGCGTTCCGCCGAAATAGACGGCGTCGGCTCCCGCTTCAAGCGCGGCAGAAAGCGCCTCGTAGGAGCCGCAGGGGGCGAGAAGCTCCGGCTTATTCCCCCGATTCCGAATTTCGCTCATGGCGCTCTCCTTTCAGGGCCGCAAGCTCGTCCCTCAGCTTTACCGTCTCGTCAAGGTAATCCAGCGCGCAGAGAATCAGCGCCTCGCTCTTTGAGAAGCGATTTTTGTCGATGGTAAGCTCCATGACCCGGCGGTCAAGCACCTTTGCCAGCTTTTTTACGTATTCCTCCTCCTCTTCGGAGAGCAGGGTGACGGAAATCCCCGCCACGGTAACCTCGCATTTGTTCTTCATCTTATGGAATCCTCCTGTTTCTTTTCTTTTTACGAAGGGCAAGTTCCGAAAAACCTATTGAAATCCGAAACGATTTGTTATATAATATATTATACACCATTCTTCGCAAGAATGGAACAGATTTCCCGAAAATTCCCCGTTTTTTCGCCTTTTTCCCGAAAGGAGAGACAAAAATGACGCCAAAAGAGCTGGGAAAGCAGGCGGTGGACGCCCTGAAAAGCCTTTATCCCGAGGCCTTCTGCGCACTGGAATATCAAAACGACCCGTGGAAGCTGCTCGTGATGGCCCGCCTTTCCGCCCAATGCACAGACAAAAGGGTCAATCTCGTCAGCCGCGAGCTGTTTGAGGCGCTCCCCGACGCCTCGGCGATGGCCGCCGCCCCGGTGGAGCAGATTGAGGGACTGATCCGCTCCTGCGGCCTTTACCGCGTAAAGGCGAGGGATCTGCGCGCCATGTCGGAAATGCTCCTTACCGACTTCGGCGGGAGGGTTCCCGACGAAACCGAGGAGCTGCTGAAGCTGCCGGGCGTGGGGAGGAAAATCGCCAATCTCCTTGTCGGGGATCTCTACGGAAAGCCCGCCGTGGTAACTGATACCCACTGCATTCGCATCTGCGGCCGCCTCGGCTTTTATCCCGAGAGTCTGAAGGATCCTCTGCGGGTGGAAAAGGTGCTCGCCGAAGCCATTGAGCCGAAGGAGCAGTCGGATTTCTGCCACCGTATCGTTCAGTTCGGAAGGGATACCTGCTCCGCGCGCGCTCCCCGCTGTCGGGAGTGTCCTCTTTCCTCCTTCTGCCTTCACGCCGAAACCGAACGGAAAAAGGGCGCTTCCCCGGAAAAGGAGGAGGCCGGGAGGGAAAAGACTTCCTCAAAAAAGGGAAAAAGCGCTTAAAAACCGTCTCTGAAAAGAACCCTCTAAAACCGTCACTTAAAAAATCTTTGAAAAGCCTCTTTGGAATCCGGTTTTTAAAGGAACGGATTCCGCGAAAGGAAACTCCTTATGAAAGAAATTCTCCTCTGCAAATACGGCGAAATCATTTTAAAGGGCCTCAACCGCGGGCACTTTGAGGCCCTGCTCGAAAGGGAAATGAAGAAACGACTGAAAACCGCCGGAGCCTTCACCGTCACAAGGTCACAAAGCACGCTGTATATCACCCCCTGCGGAGAGGACGCCGACATCGACGAGGCCTTCCGCCTCTGCCGGAAGGTGTTCGGTATCGTCTCGGTGGCAAGGGCCGCCGAATGCGAAAAGAATATGGAAAGCATCAAAAAAACCGCGCAGGAATATCTGCCGCCGTTCCTCGCCGGATGCTCCTCCTTCAAGGCCGACGCAAGGAGAAGCGATAAGCGCTTTCCGCTCACCTCCCCCGCCATCTCCGCGGAGGTGGGGGGCGCCCTGCTTGAGGTGATGCCCCGCTTGAAGGTCAGCATGACGAAGCCCGATGTCGTGGTCATGACCGAAATCCGGGAGGATAAGGCCTATCTTCACGCCGGTTCCTTCCCCGGCGCGGGAGGAATGCCGGCGGGATCGAGCGGTAAGGCGCTTCTTCTTCTCTCGGGAGGAATCGACAGCCCGGTCGCCGGCTTTATGATGGCGAAGCGCGGGGTCACGGTGGAGGCGCTTCATTTTGAGAGCTTCCCCTACACCTCCGAGCAGGCGCGGGATAAGGTGATTACGCTTGCGCGGGAGCTGTCGGAATACTGCGGAAAAATCCGCGTCCATATCCTTTCCCTCACCCATCTTCAGGAGGTTCTACGCGACAGCTGTGACGAGGAATATTTCACCCTCCTGCTCAGAAGGTCGATGATGCGCCTCGCCGAGCGGGTCGCCGACAGCACCTATTGCTCCGCGCTGATTACGGGAGAAAGCCTCGGGCAGGTCGCAAGTCAGACGATGCAGGCGCTGACCGTCACCGACGCCGCCGTTTCCCGCCCGGTCTTCCGGCCCTGCATAGGCATGGACAAGGAGGAAATCATCACAGTCGCAAGGAAGATCGGAACCTTTGAAACCTCCATTCTTCCCTTTGAGGACTGCTGCACGGTCTTTACCCCCCGCCATCCGAAAACCCGGCCCGAGCTTGCCAAGGTGGAGGCGCAGGAAAAGCGTTACGACGTCTCCGCGCTTGAGGAGGAGGCGCTTGCCTCCCTCTATACGGTGGAGGCCGACGCCTTCGCGGAGGGCTGAGCCCTTCTTCCAAAACAAAGCCGTCCCGTGAGGTGATACAAAACCTCGGCGGGGCGGTTTTCCGGTCGCTTACGCGGCCTTTTTCTTCTTCTTCTTTTTGTCGATATCGCCGTCCTCGACGACCTCTTCCGGGGGAACGTCAAGGAGAGAGGGGTTGGCAAGATACCGCCGGAAGCTCTTGAAGGCCTGCGCATAGGCAAAGCCGTCGCAGATTCTTTCGTCGGTCACCACGGTATAATCCACGTACTTTTTCCTCACCACTTCCCCGTCGGGGGTCAGCTCGCAGGCCAGCCGTTTGGCCCCGAAGGCGATGAAGATCGGAATGTTTCCGAAGTTGTAGAGGTGATGGTAAATGGGAGGAATGCCCAAAGAGCCCATCGAGGTGATGAACATCGAGCCGTGGAAGGGGCTGACGTTCAGGAGGAATTTCGGAAGGAGGCCGAAATAATCGAGCAGCTTCAAGAACCAGACGGCGAACTTTTTAAAAAGGCCGGGGATGTAGTTGAGAATTCTCGCCGTTCCGTCGAAGTCGTTTTCCCCGCCCGCAAAGGCTTCGGAATAGGTTTTCGAGAACTTTTCGTAGACCTCGTCGGCGGTGTCGGTCGGCTCGAAGAAGACCTTGATGACGGTGTTGGTCTCGTCCGGCTTCAGCTGATGCTTGACGGCCATGTTGACCTGAATGCTGTTGCGGGCGTAGACCTTCTGCCCCGAAAGGAAGCGATTCAGATAGGGACGTTGGGAAACCGTCCGCACATAGGCGGCAAGAAGGACGTGCATGATTCCGAAATTGATCATGCCCTTTTCCTTTTTCTGCTTGATGTAAGCCTCCGCCGCCGAAATTTCAAACTTGTCGTTGAAAAAATTCTGCGCGTCACAGCGTTCCACCATGATGTAGGGGGAAACCGTGTCGTAGGGATCCAGCCCTCTTAACCGCCAGCCGTCGGAGCGGTCGCCCCATTTTCTCTTTCTTTTTCCCATTTTTCTCTTATCCTTTCTGAGAAAGATCTATGCCCCGGCGTTTACCGGATAGGCGTCGGAAAAGAGGGAAGAAACGACCTCTCTTACCGACAGAAGGTTATCGCGCAAAGCCGCGTAGCTGTACAAAATGCTTCCCCCGTAGCCGCTGAGCTGACGGGAAAATTCCACCTGCCGGGAAAGCTCCTCCGCGCTCTCCCATTCCGGGATTTTATAGGCGGCGTTGGCGATATAGAATCGGACGCCAGTCCCGGCAAGGGCGTCGTTCCACCATTCCGCCAGCACGCCGAAGGGCGCCGCCGGGGTGTCAAAGCTCCAATAAATCTGAGGGGCGAGGAAATCCACATAGCCGCCTTTTGCCCAAGCGAGCGCGTCGCAGTAGACGGCACGGTAGGCCTCAAGGCCTCGCGTGGCGCTTCCGCCGTTCTCCCCGTCGTCGTTCTGCCAGATTCCGAAGGGAGAAACCCCGAACCGGCAGTCGGGAGAGGCCTTTTTCACCGCGTCGCGGCAGGCGGCAAGCAGCCGATTGACGTTTTCCTGCCGCCAGTCCTCCCGGTCGGCCCCGTTTCCGTAGGCAAGGTAGGACTTTTCGTCGGGGAAGGAGGCGTTTTCCACCGGATAGGGGTAAAAGGAATCGTCGAAAACGATTCCCTTTACGGGATAGTTGGCCGCGACCTCCGAGGCGCCGGCGGCGATAAGCTCCCGCACCTCCGGGATTCCCGGGTCAAAATAGAGCTTCCCGTCTGCGTAGGGAACCGTCCATTCGGGGTGCCGACGGGCGGGATTGTTTTCGGCAAGGGCGGAGGGATCCTGTTGGGGCCGCGCTTTTGAGCCGTAGGTGATACGCAGGGGATTGATCCACGCGTAGACGTCAATTTCCTTTTCTCGGGCGCGGGAGGTCAGATACAAAAGTGGGTCAAAGCCGCCGGGGGCCTCTTTCCCCTGCTCTCCCGAAAGAAAAGAAGAGGTGGGAAAAATTTCCGAACGGTAGAGAGAATCGGCGGTGGGCCTCACCTGAAAGAAAACGGCGTTCAGGCGGCATTCGGCGCAGACCGAAAGGAGGTCGTCGAGCTCCTGCCTCAGAGCCTCCTCCGAAAGGCCGGCGCGGGAGGGAAAGTTCAGATTTCCCACCGTCGCGACCCAGACGCCGCGCAGCTCCTTTTCGGGCTCAGGGTTGATCGGGACCTCCGTCCCGGTCGCTTCTCCGCCTTCTCTAGGCAGGGAACAGCCGGTCGGGAAGGGAAGGAGGCAGAGGAGCAGCAAAGGCAGCATCGAAAGCCGCATCAGAAGCAGCAGACTTTTTCGCATAAAAGCGCCTCCTTCTCGGTTTTTTCGCGGCGGCGGAACCGTCTTTTTTATTATAGCAGAATCCCGGCGGCAATTCAAGATTTTTTTCAACAATTTACCGTAAAATTGCCTCCTTTTTTTAGAAAATCTGCTTTTTGACGGCTCAAAAGCCGAAATTTGTGCCGCCGAGGGCTTCCCCCGACACAGAATATGCCGACCGGCGGGCGGTCAGTACCGGGAATCGGGGAAAGGGAGAAAAAAACGTTCGCCCCGAAAACCGAAGGCTTTCGCTTTTCTCCTTTCGACTCCCAAAATTCCGCTGTCGGATTCCGTGTTCTCCTTCAAGCCGTCAAGCCTCGAGGGATTTCGGGGAATCTCCCGCTTCCCGTTTCGACAGACTGCGCAGGGAAAAAGAGGTACAATAAAATCCGAAAAAAGCGGCAACACCGCGCGGAAAATCTACGTGGCAACATCCAACCGACGGGGCCGAGCGACGAAGGCCCAACCGACGAACCCCCAACCGATGAGGGCCCAACCGATGAAGGCCCAACCGATGAAGGCCGAGCGAAAGGCCGAGCGACGAAAGCCTAAACGGAAAAGACCGAGAGGTCAAGGGAACGCGGTCTCGGTCGGAGAAAAAGCCCGGGCGGCAAGGCCGCAAACGGTTGTCGCCGGGAAAGCCGCCGGAAAATTGCCGATTTCGGAAAGGACGAAAGAAAAATGCAGGAAACGGAAATCAGACAAAAGCTGAAAGGACTGCCCGGGAAGGTCCGGGAGCTTTTCGGGGGGGAGGGGTCTCTCCTTCAAAGAAAACAGAATCAACCCGGTAAAGAGGCGCGGAGGGAGGCCGCCTCCTTCCCGCTCCGGACGTCGGTCTTCGGGGAGGAGGCGCCGGTGCTCTTCTTCGCGCGGGGGATCGCCTGTTCCGCCGCGGCGTTTCTCCTCGCCTCCGCTTCTCTGCGGGGAACCCACCCGCTCGGCCTCGCGCTTCTCTGCGCCTGCCGCGTCCGGCTCTTCTTCGTCTACGCGGGACTTCTCCTCTCGGCGGCGGTCTCCCGGGACGCCCTTCCCATCGGGTTTCTCACCTATACGGTCACGCTGATTCTGAGGCTCCTTCTCGGCAGACTCCTGACGGTTCGGAGGGAAAAGGGGCCGCGGACCTTTGGGGAGCCGCTTTTTATGCGAATGGCGGTCTCCTCTATCGCCGGCTTTTTCAGCGGCCTTTACGGAATTTTTGACAGCGGCTTTGAGAAGCCGGCCCTTCTCTCGGCCATCTTCCTGATCCTCGTCGCCCCGGCGGCGGTCTTCCTCTACGCGGGGATTCCGGAGGCGGGGGAGCGCTTTTCGGCAAGGCATGACCTCGGCACGCTGGCACTCCTCTTCTCCCTTGTCCTCGGCCTCGGCGCCTTTTCCTTCGTAGGCTTTTCTACGGCGAAGGTGGCCGCCGTCTTTCTCACCCTCTGCGCCTCCTCGTCGGGAGGAGCGCTCCGGGGAGGGGTGACCGGAATGACCGTCGGGCTGGCCTGCGGGGTCGGATTTTCTCCCCTGCTCGGAATCGCGGGGATTCTTGCCGGGGCGCTGAAGGATACCGGGGTTTTGCTCCCGTCCCTTGCCGCCTGCGGGACGGTTTCGGCCTGTTCTCTCTTTGGGGAAGGGCTTTTCGCCTTTGAGCAGACGGTTCCTCACCTGCTCCTCGGCGTTTCCCTCTACGTCCCCGCCGCGAAGCTCGGACTTTTGAGCAGCTTCTATCCGAAAATCGCGCTGTTCGGGGCCGAGGCCTCCGCCTCCGACCGGGTCATGGCCCGCGCCGTCGCGTCGGCCTTCCGTGAAAAGGACGCAGAAAAGCGCCTCGCCGCCCTATCCGATGCCCTGTCCTCCCTTTCCTCCGTCTTCTTCGCTCTTTCCCACCGCCTGACTCAGCCGGGAGCCTATGAAATCAAAAAGCTCTGCGTGCAGTCCTTTAAAAATTATTGTAAGCAATGCTCCCTCAGCCCCGTCTGCTGGGGAAGGGAATACGACCGCACCGACGACGTTATGAACAAGCTGTCGGGGGCCGTCGCCAAAAACGGATGCGCCGATTCGGAATATGTGCCGGATGACTTCTTTAAGCGCTGTCCCCACGCACTAAAGGCGCTTTCGGAGCTGAACCTTTCCCACGCCCGGATGCTGGAGGCGGCGGCGCGGGAGAACAAAACCGAGGTCTTCGCCCTCGATTATAAGGACATGGCGAGCCTCCTCAAAGCCTCCTGTGCCGAGGCGGCGGAGGAATTTGAGCCCGACGCTTCCCTGACCGACAAGGTACGGGGCGCGGCGCTGGATATGAACCTCGCGGCCGTCAGCATCGCAGTCTTCGGGAAGCGGCGAAAAACGGTGGCGGCGGGAGGCGTCGATCTTTCGAGGGTGCCGCTGTCTGCGGAGGAGATCCGGGGGAGGCTTTCCGACGCCTGCGGACTGCCGCTTACCGTTCCGGAATTTTTTATCGACGGGGATTACGTCACCATGACGGCTCACTCTTCACGTAAAATTGTCTGCGAAAGCGCGAAAACTTCCCTCAAGAAGGAGGAGGAAACGGTCAACGGGGACAGCGCGGCCTCCTTTACCAACCGGGAGGATTACTTCTATACCCTCATCTGCGACGGCATGGGAAGCGGAAGGGATGCCGCCGTCACCTCTCGGGTGACAAGCATTTTTCTTGAAAAAATGCTCTCGGCGGGAAACCGGAAGGGCGTCGTTTTGCAGATGCTGAACAACTTCATAAGGAACAAGAATCTCGAATGCTTTTCCACCGTCGATCTGCTGGAGGTCGATCTGCTCTCCTCAAGCGCTACCTTTTTGAAGAGTGGAGCCGCCGCCTCCTACGTGATAAGGGAAAAGAATCTTTTCAAAATCGCCTCCTCCACGCTCCCCATCGGCATCACAAGGGAAATCACCGCCGAGGAAATCCGCTTTAGTCTCCTGCCCGGCGATCTTATCGTCATGATCAGCGACGGCATCTCGCAGAGCTTTGAGGACGGCGTCTGGCTGGTCGGCCTTCTGGCGGAGGAAGTTCGCCCTTCCCGGCCCCTCGACGACCTCGCAGAGTTGATTCTTGAAACGGCGAAGGCCAAAAACACAAGAAGCGACGATATGACCGTGGCCCTCGTCCGGGTGCGTGAGGCGTGAGGAGGGAGAAGGTAGAAAAATTCCGAAAAGGCGCAAAAAATCGGGCGCCGTAGCTGCGGCGCCCGGGTTTTTGCTTTTTTCTTTTTCAGCGCTTTTTCTTCACGGCCTCCTTGGCCATGAAGGCGATGTGCGAGGGGGTCAGACCGAACTTTTCAAGAAGCGCCGGAACCTTGCCGGAGCAGCCGAAGACGTCCTCCACGCCGACACGGAGTACCGGAACCGGGCACCCCTCCGAAACGGCCTCCGCCACGGCGGAGCCGAGCCCGCCGATGACGTTGTGCTCCTCGGCGGTCACAATCGCGCCGGTTTCCGCCGCCGCTTTCAGAATCAACTCCTTGTCCAAGGGCTTGATCGTATGGATATCGATCACCGCCGCGTCGATGCCGTCGGCCTTCAGAAGCTCCCGCGCTTCAAGGGCCATCGATACCATGATCCCCGTCGCCACGAGGGTGACGTCCTTCCCGGCGGCAAGGGGAAGGCCCTTTCCGACCGTGAAGCGGAAGGAGGCGGAGTCGTGAATCACCGGGACGGCGTAACGACCAAAGCGAAGATAGCAGGGCCCGTCAAGAAGGATGGCCGCTTCGACGGCGGCTCTTGCCTCGACGGCGTCGGCGGGGTTTAAAATCGTCATTCCGGGGATCGTGCGCATCGTCCCGAGGTCCTCAAGACACTGATGGGTCGCGCCGTCCTCTCCGACGGTGATGCCGGCGTGGGTCGCGCCGATCTTGACGTTGAGGTGCGGGTAGCCGATGGCGTTGCGGATCTGCTCGAAGGCCCGACCCGCCGTGAACATGGCGAAGGAGCTGGCGAAGGGAATCATTCCCGCCGTCGCAAGCCCGGCCGCCACCGCCACCATATTTCCCTCCGCGATGCCGCAGTCAAAGAAACGGTCGGGGTAAGCCTTTTTGAATTTTACGGTCTTGGTCGCCTCCGCAAGGTCGGCGTCAAGAACCACCAGATTTTCGTATTTGGCACCGAATTCGACAAGCGCGTCGCCGTATGCCTCTCTTGTAGCGATTTTTTCTGCCATGACGGTTTCCCCCGATTATAAAGACTGAAGGGAGGCGCGGATCTCTTCCACCGCCTGCCCGTACTGTTCGCCGTTCGGCGCCGAGCCGTGCCACTTCACGTTGTTTTCCATAAAGGAAACGCCTTTTCCCTTGACGCTCCGGCAGATGACAGCCGTCGGCTTCCCGGAGCAGGCCTTGGCGGCGTTGACGGCGGTCTCAATCTGCGAGAAATCGTGTCCGTCAATGACGAGGACGTTCCAGCGGAAGGCCTCAAATTTCTTGTCAAGAGGCGTGGGGTCGTTGACCTCCGCCACCGGGCCGTCGATCTGAAGGCCGTTGAAATCGACGAAGGCGCAGAGGTTGTCCAGCTTTTTGTGAGCCGCGAACATGGCGGCCTCCCAGACCTGCCCCTCCTCGCATTCCCCGTCTCCGAGGATGGCGTAGACGCGGTAGTCCTTCTTTTTCAGCTTCCCGGCGAGGGCGATTCCGCAGGCGGCGGAAATGCCGAGGCCGAGGGAGCCGGTCGTCATATCGACGCCGGGGGTATGCTTCATGTCCGGATGCCCTTGAAGGTAGCTGTCGGCCTGCCGGAAGGTTTTCAGATCTTCGCGGGGGAGAAAGCCCCGTGCGGCGAGGGCCGCGTAAAGGGCCGGGGCGGTATGTCCTTTGGAGAGAACCAGCCGGTCGCGATCCTCCCAGCGGGGATTTTTCGGGTCGATTCGCATTTCTTCAAAATAAAGATAAGCAAGAAGGTCCGAGATTGAAAGGGACCCGCCCGGATGTCCCGAGCTTGCGCTGTAAACCGCCTCAAGAGCGCCGAGCTTGATTTCGGCGGATTTTTGGCGGAGCTCTCTGATTTTGGCCTGATCCATGAAAACAGTGCCTCCCAACGTATTCTGAGCCGCCGCGCCCCCTTCCCGAACGAAGGAAAAGAAAGAAGGCCGGGCCCGATATTCCAGTATCTATTGTACCCTTTTTTCCCCGATTTGTCAAACGGTTTTGCGGGGATTTGAAAAAATTTCTCTTCTTTTTGAAAAATATTCGGAAAAAGCGGGAGCCGGCGACTCCCGCGAAGGGAAAAACGCGATTCGCGGGGGCGGGCGAAGGCTTTCTCCGGCGCGGAAGGTCTCTTCCATCAATGGCGGCACCTCCACAAGCGTCGCCGCAGTTGCCTCCGCAAGCGTTTTCAACGCGGGGGCCCTTTCGCAAGTGAAAGTGGCCCCGGCTTTTCGTGCGTCCGCTTACAGGCGCCGTTTCCGCGCGTCCAATCGTCGGCGCCGCCTCCGCGTTCCGAAACGCTTGTCCCTTCGGCTTTTGTTCGGTTTCCGGTTTTTCAAAACAAAAAAATCCCGCCGAGCCGTTCGGACGACCATTGAGAAACCCGCGTGTGCAGGTTGGTGCCCTCTCGCGTCGCTTGTGCTCCCAGCGTCCCGTAAACCGCGTGACGTAAGCAGGCGGTGCGGGGAGGTCTGCATACCCTGAGCGCGAAGGCCGGGCTCCATAGATCTCTTGTAGGTTTTAACAGTCTGTCCGTGACGCACTAGGCAGGAAGTTTTCGCGGAGGGAAGGGATTACTCCTCTTCTTCTCCGTCTCCGTCTTCGTCTTCGTCGTAGTCGATTTCTCCGAACAGCTCGTCGTCGAAGAAGTCGGCCACGCGGTTGAATTCGTCGTCGTCGTCGATGGTGACGAGGATTTCCTCGCCGTTTTCGTCTTCCTCTACCTTCAGAATAACGTACTCGTCGTTATCGTTGTCCTCGACGGGGACAAGCGCGAGGTAGGTGTTTCCGTCGATTTCCTGACTTCCGAGCAGCTCAAACTGTTTTTCGTTCCCCTCCTCGTCGGTGAGGGTGAACACTTCTTCATTAAAAAGTTCGTCGGCCATATCCGGTCCTTCCTTTCCTATCCGATACCTCTCACCAATATTCTATACCATTTTTCCCGGGTTGTCAACAGTTTGTGAAAGATTTTTTTCGACAGAGGCCTCAGGTTTTGCTCAGCGGCATGACGAGGGAGTGCGGAAGCAGCTTGGCAAGGAGCCGGTAGAGCTTGAAGAAGAGGCGGGGCGTATACACGCCGCGGCCCTTCGCGGCCTTTTTCAGGGAGATTTTCGCCACTTGGGAAGGGGAACAGCGCGGCAGGGTGTCAAAGGTGTGAGAGCTTCCCTTTTCGATCCCCGCGACCGGGAGAAATTCGGTGTCCATCGGCCCCGGGCAGACGGCGAGGATATTGATCCCCTTCTTTTTCAGCTCGTAGCGGAGAGATTTGGAAAAGCTGTAGACGTAGGCCTTGGTTGAGCAGTAGACAGTCATGCGGGGATTCGGCGCAAAGGCCGCGATGGAGCACACGTTTATGGCATAGCTTCCCTTTTTCATATAGGGCAGGACGGCGCGCGTCACGGCGGTCAGTGCGCGGACGTTTAAATCCACCATCCGCGTCTGCGCCGCAAGGTCGGAGGCGTCGAAGTCTCCCAGCGTGCCGAAGCCGGCGTTGTTGATAAGCACCTTGACCTCCGGCTTTTCCTCCTCGAGCTTTCTTCTGAGCGCAGAAAAGCTTTCCTCAAGGGTCAGATCCTGCGGAACCGGCACGACGGTTTTTCCCTTGCAGGAGGAAGCGAGCGCTTCCAGCCGGTCGGCTCGCCGGGCAATCACCCAGATTTGCCCGAGGTCGGAATCCTCCGCAAGGCAGCGGACGTACTCGGCCCCCAGTCCCGAGGAGGCGCCGGTCACAATCGCGATTTTCATCCCTTTTTCCCCCTTGTCCCCGGCGTCCTCACTGGTTTCTCCAGCATTTTTTCCCGCATATCCTTCCCCAAAAACATCAGGGGAAGAAATTCCCCGAACAGGCGGGAGGTGATACGGTCCGCATACCGCCGGTTCAGCTCGTCGCGGGTCAGATTGGTGTTGATGATCATCGCCAGCCCGCGGTTGAGCCGGGTGTTGATGACGTTGTAGAGGCAGGAGACGGTGAACTGATTGGTGAGCTCGGTTCCAAGATCGTCGATAATCAGAAGGTCGGCGAAAAAGTAGCGCAGGGTTCTCGAATCCCCGCCGTCGGCGCTTCCGTAGGCCCGACCGAATTTTTCGTACTCAAAATCGGAGAAGAGGTTCTGCGCCGTCTCGCAGACGACGTCAAAGCCCCGTTCGATGATCCGCCCGGCAATCGCCGCCGACAGGTGCGTCTTCCCGAGGCCGGTTCCCCCGATGAAAAGCAGGTTGTCGTTCCCCGATTCCCCGAACTCCTCGGCGTATTTTTTGCAGAGCCCGTAAACCATTTTGTTGTTGGAAAGGGCGCGGGGATCCTGCCTCTGCGCCTCGGGGTCGTAGTTCTCAAAGGTTTTTTCGGCAATCAGCTTGCCGATGCCGGAGCTTTCGTATCCGGCGCGGGTCAGCTTTTCCTTCATGCAGCGGCAGAGGGTGAGGCCGTCAAAGCCGGTGTCCTGACAGAGGGGGCATTCGTATTTCACGTCGGAGTAATCGGCCGGATAGCCGTGGTAGGTGAGGCAGGCAGCGCGGTCGGCAAGAAGGGAGTCGTTCTTCTTTTTCAGCTTCGCAAGCTCCCGCTCCAGCGCCTCTCCGTGGAAGCGGGTGGCGAGGGAGAGAACGGCGAGCCCCGTCCGCTCCAGCTCCGCGTCGATCTGCTTCACGTCGGGAATTTTTTCGTGAAGCTCAAGACGGCGGGCCTCCGCCGCTTCCTTGGCTCTTAAATTCTTTCCTTCGTACTCCTGCCGGATCCGCTTGTAATTTTCACGGTTATACCCCATGGCTTTCTTCCTCTCCCTTCCCGTCTCCGCCGGCGGCCTGCATCATCGCGTAGCTTCTTTTCAGAGCCTTTTCAAAAAATTCGTCGGTATTGAAGGTCTTTTCCCCTTCTTCCCCGGCCTTTTCCCCGCCGTCCCGGTATTTCTTCCGATACGTTTCGGAGCTTTTGTATTCAAGAGAGCTTTTTTCCGCCTGCTCAAGCGTCGTGATTCCGCTGTCCTTCCAGTTGGAGAGGATTTTGGACATGAAGTCGAGCTTCGGCTCCCCGATTCTGTCGACGGTGATGTCGAAGGCGTAGCGAATCATCTCAAAGGAAAATTTCCATTCCTCCGTCCACTTGTCGAAGAAACGCTTTTCCTTCGCCGAAAGGGCGCGATCCTTCATGCCGAACAGCCCGCGCAGGCGGCTTTGAACGCTGTTCTTTTCGGCGTCCTCCTTGATGTAGGCCTGCATCTGCTCAATGGTGCGGATTCCCTGCCCGTAGAGGGTGTAGGCGTACCGTTCCAGATAGGAAACGCTCATCTTTTTCCCGACGGCGTCGAGCTTTTCGTGGAGAAAGAAGAAGAGAAGCAAAAGCGTCTCGCAGTCGTAGCCGAGATCGCTTCTGAGAGAGACGATTTTCGACACCTCGGAGGGGGCGAAGATCTTTCCGCAGAGGTTCTGGCATTCGTCGATCAGAGGCCCTACTTGCCGATCGGATTCGATGACGCAAGCCATCTCCTCCCCGCTCAGGCTCCGGGCGCCCCGCCGCTCCTTGGCGAGGAGCTTCACGGCGCGCAGGGAGGCGACGGTGTCGGCAAGCTCCTTCTCGGTACAGCCCAGCCGCTCGGCAATTACGCAGTCGTCTGCCTCCTTCATGCTCCCGTCGAGGGAAAGGAGCATCAGAAGACGGAATTGGAGAGGCTCCGCGCAGGCGTCAAGCGCCGCCTCGGGAAGGCAGACGGCACCCTCCCCGAAATTGATTTTATAGCTCATGCTTTCCCCTCCCAACAGCGAATTTCATAGCAAAGGCGCATCACGACGTCCCCGACCGGAAGATTGATGACGGGAATCGGTAGGACGAGGTCGGTCTGCGTCAAATTCCAGATTCCCCGGATTCCCGCGGCGACCAGATCCTCGGGAGTGAGCGTGTCGGGGAGGGAAAGAAGCAGCGCGAGGTCGCAGCGTTCCTCGGCGAGGGTTTCTTTAAGGACCGAAAAGGGAAGCGAAAAGGGCGCTTCTTCCTCCGTCGCGTCGGAGGAAAAGTGGTGGCGCACAAAGACGCCCCGACCCTCCAGCTTCCCGGCGAGCTCCTCAGCGACGAAGCGGTTTCCCCCGAGAATCACGGCGGATCTCTTGTCCCCCGCGCCGAGCTTGCGGCTCAACTCGGTATAGAGAGGCTTGACCTGATAGCCGTAGCCCTGAATCCCCGCCCCCGCGAAGCGGTTCAGATCGGAGCGAACCTGTGAAGGAGTCACGGAAAGACGGGAGGCAAGCTCGGAGGAGCTGACCCGCAGAACCCCGTTCATCAAAAGCTCCCGCAGATAGCGGAAATAGCGCGGATAGCGCCTTACCGCTCCCGCCGAAGCCGCCTTTTCGGCCTTTTTTTCCACAGAAGTCCTCCCCTTTCCCGGCGGGAGGAGGCGTTTCTCCTCCTCCCGCTCTTCTCTTGAGCGGCCCGCCGCCCTCAGTTCCCGGCGTCGGTCAGCCTTTTCAGCGTATCGTTTACGTAAGCGGTAAATTCTTCGCAGGTCGCGCCGGTGTCGCGTCCGGTGACCGTCAGCTTCTTTTCCTCGAACATACAGATATCCAGCGCTCTCTCCAGCCGGTCGGCCTCCTTCTGATAGCCGATGTGGGAGAGGAGCATGACGGTGGCGCGGAGCATGGAGCAGGGATCGGCGTACTTTCCTCTTCCCTCCGCGACCATCCGGGGCGCCGAGCCGTGAATCGCCTCGAACATGGCGTATCTCTTTCCGATGTTCGCCGAGCCGGCGGTGCCGACGCCGCCCTGAAACTCCGCCGCCTCGTCGGTGATGATGTCTCCGTAGAGGTTGGGGAGAATGAAGACCTTGAAGTCGGTACGGCGCTTTTCGTCGACCAGCTTGGCCGTCATGATGTCGATGAACCAGTTGTCGGTCTGAATTTCGGGGTATTCCTTTCCGATTTCTTCGCAGATGCGGAGGAATTTCCCGTCGGTCGTCTTGATGATGTTGGCCTTGGTGACGATCGAGACGCGGTTCTTGCCGTTCTTTCTCGCGTATTCGTAGGCCAGCCGCGCGATGCGGTTACAGCCCTCCGTCGTCGTGACGCAGAAGTCGAGCGCGAGGTCGTCGGTGACGTTTATTCCCTGACTTCCTACCGCGTAGCTTCCCTCGGTGTTCTCCCGGAAGAAGGTCCAGTCGATCCCCTTGTCGGGCACCTTGACGGGGCGGACGTTGGCGAAGAGGTCGAGCTTTTTCCGCATGGCGACGTTGGCGGATTCGATGTTCGGCCACGGATCCCCGGCGCGGGGCGTGGTGGTCGGGCCCTTGAGGATGACGTCACAGCGATAAAGCTGTTCCATTACCTCGTCGGGGATTGCCTGCATATGCGCCACCCGGTTCTCAATTGTCAGTCCGTCGATCGGGAGAAAGACGATTCTCCCCTTCTTTACCTCCTCGGCAAGGAGAAATTCCAGTACCTTCCGGGAGGCCTCGGTGATGATCGGCCCGATGCCGTCCCCGCCGCAGATGCCGATGGTGATTTTGTCGAGCTTGCCGTAGTCAACGGCCTCCGACGCCGCGTTGATCTTCTCGACTCTCTGAAGCTGAGAGCGGAGGAGAGCCTCGTATTTTTCCAGTGCCGTTTGGATTTGTGCTTCGTAATTTGCCATGCTGTTTTCCTTCTCCGGCGGATGAAATGGGAGATTTCCCCGCATCCGCCGCCGGACGGACGAGGGTTTTTCCACGCTTTCAACAGCTTTTTCCACAGCCGTTTGGGCGTTTTTGTCTGTTTTTTGGCCGAAAAAAGCGACCTTCGGTCTATTCGGCGCTTGCGTAGGCGTTGAGGGAGGAGGGGGCGACCCGCCCGGCGAGAAATTCGTAATACGCCTGCGCGCCGATCATGGCGGCGTTGTCCCCGCAGAGGGAGGGCGGCGGGACGCAGAAACGGATTCCCCGCGCCTCGCAGTCTCTTCTCAGCGCCTCCCGCAGATGGGAGTTGGCAGAAACGCCTCCCGCCAGAACAAAGGTTCGGCAGCCGGTTCTTTCAAGGGCAAGGGAGAGCTTTTTTCTCACCGAGGAAACGACGGTTTCGGTAAAGGAGGCGGCGAGGTCTTCTCTTGAAACCTCCTGTCCGCGCAGCTTTTGCGTATGAAGATAGTTTATCACGTGCGTTTTCAGCCCGCTGAAGGAGAAATCAAGGCTCCCGTCGGGGATGGCCGCCGAGGGGAAGACGAGGGCGTCGGCTCTTCCCATGGTGGCGAGCCGATCCATTTCCGCCCCGCCCGGATAGGGGATTCCCATCACCCGCGCCACCTTGTCAAAGGCCTCTCCCATCGCGTCGTCCCGCGTCCTTCCCACCGTGACGAAATCCGTGTAGGAGCGAACCTCAAGAAAGGAGGTATGGCCGCCGGAGGCGACGAGGGCGAGAAAGGGCGGCTTGAGGTCTTGGTAGGAGAAATAGTTCGCCGCGACGTGGCCGTGAATGTGAACCACCGGGACGAGGGGAAGACCATTTGAGAAGGCCAGCGCCTTGGCGAAGCTGACGCCGACCAGAAGGGCGCCGATCAGACCGGGGCGGTTGGTGACTCCGACCGCTCCGATTTTTGAAAGCGGGATTCCCGCCTGCGAGAGGGCCTCCTCGGTGATCCCGGAAATGGCCTCGATGTGGGCGCGGCTCGCAATTTCGGGGACGACCCCGCCGTAGAGAGCGTGCGTCTCTACCTGGGAGGCTACAATATTGGAAAGAATTTTTCGTTTCTCCCCCATCTCGACGACGGCGGCCGACGTCTCGTCGCAGGAGCTTTCCAAAGCCAAAATGTACATAGAGTCCTTCCTTTTTTGCCGACGATTGTTGTCAAATAAAATCCGCCAAGCGGCCTTCATCAAAGGATTTTGGTCATCAGAATCGCGTCCTCCTGAGGCCGCCGGTAGTAATTTTTCCGCCTTCCGTCGACGGAAAAGCCGGCCTTTTCATAAAGCGCCCGGGCGGAAGCGTTGGATTCCCTGACCTCAAGATGAAGTACCTTGATTCCCCGTGCCGCCAGTCCCTCGGTAAGAGCCGAGAGGAGCAGAGAAGCGATTCCGCGTCGGCGGTAGGAGGGAAGCACGGCAAGGCCGGTGATATCGGCGGTATCAAGAACCGCAAGCGCCGCCCCGAAGCCGCAGACCTCCCCGCTTTCCTTGTCGACGGCGGCAAGGCAGAGATAGTTTCCGTCCCGGCACATCGAAAGGAAGGCGGGTTCCCCCCACGGCTCGGGGAGACAGGCCGCCTCCACCCGGCTCACCGCCCCGGCAAGGGCGGGGGTAAGAGGGGTGAGAAGGACGCTGGGCGCCGGTGGGTTTCCCTGCGCTCCGTCACGGTTCGCCGACTCGCCGCACCCCTTCCCGTCGGCCGCGTTTTTTTCCATCGGGTTCAGTAGCCGAACTGCCCGGTCAGGCTGTCGTCGTCGGTGACCCAGTCGGACACCTCGATAATCCGGTATTCCTCGGGGGTGTCCCGGACAATCACCCGCTCGATCCCCGCGTTGATGACCTGCCTTTTGCACATGGCGCAGGAGGACATTCCGGCGGCCAGCTCCCCGGTTTTCCCGTCGAGACAGGCCATATAAAGCGTCGAGCCGATCATCTCCTCGCGGGAGGCGGAAATGATGGCGTTGGCCTCGGCGTGAATCGAGCGGCAGAGCTCGTACCGTTCTCCGCGCGGGATGTTCAGCTTGTCCCGCATACAGAAATTCAGGTCACAGCAGTTCTTCCGGCCTCGCGGCGCGCCGTTGTAGCCGGTGGCGACGATGCAGTCGTCCTTGACGATGATCGCCCCGTAGTGCTTCCGCAGACAGGTGCTTCTCTTCGCGACGGTCTGCGCGATGTCAAGATAATAATTGATCTTGGAAACCCTCTCCATGCCCTTCCTCCTTCTTACTGCAAGGTTTTTACAAATTCTTTCAGATAGGAAGCGAATTCTTCCCCGATTTCGGGATGACGGACGCCCTGCTCCACGTTGGCCTTTAAAAAGCCGAGCTTGGAGCCCATATCGTACCGCGTTCCCTCAAAATCGACGCCGGTCATGCCGCTTTTTCTGCAAAGCGTCTGCATCGCGTCGGTCAGTTGAAGCTCCCCGCAGGCGCCGAGAGGCGTCACCGAAAGAATCTCGTAGATCTCCGGCGTCAGAAGCACCCGGCCCAAAATCGAATAATTCGTCATAATCTGTTCCGGCTTCGGCTTCTCGATCATATCGTAAATGCGGTAGCGGTTGCCCGACAGAGGCGTCATGCCCATCGTGCAGTATTTGACGACCAGCTCCTCCGGCACCTCCTTGATTCCCGCGACGGGAAGGCCGTATTCCTCGTAAGCGTCGGTCAGCTGTCGGCAGACAGGCGTTTCGGATACGATGATATCGTCCCCGTAGAGAACGGCGAAGGGCTCGTCTCCGGTAAAGGGCTTGGCCTTTAGAATCGCGTGGCCGAGGCCCCGCGCCTCATGCTGACGGAGGAAGAAGACGTTGGCCGACTCGGCGATTCTGTGAATCCTTTCGACCTCCTCTTCCCTTCCGGCGGCGAGAAGCTTTTCCTCGTATTCGGGGGAATAATCGAAATAATCCTCCATGGCGGTTTTGTTCCGCCCGGTGATGATCAGAACATCGCGTATCCCACCGGCGACGGCCTCCTCGACAAGATAGGAGATGGCCGGACGGTCGACGATGGGAAGAACCTCCTTCGGCACCGCTCTTGCTACCGGAAGCATCCGGGTTCCGAGACCCGCCGCGGGGATGACCGCTTTTGTAATCTTCATAAAAAGTCCTTTCTTTCGCGGCGGCCCCCGAAAGGGAGCGCCGGAATATCTTCAGTATACCATAAAACCGCTCCCTTTTACAAGGGATTTGAAAAAATCCGTCGAAAAAAAGCGAAAAAGCGGGGGACGGAAACCCCTTTTTGGGGTGGGACGGGAGGCCGCTTATCCTCTTGAGGACTTGGCGTATTCCCCGGGGCTCATGCCGGTTTTTTCCTTGAACATCCGGCTGAAGTGGTAGACGCTTCCGAAGCCGACGTTTTCCGCCACCTGCGCGATGGAGGCGTAGTCGCTTCTTAAAATCTGCTGTGCCTTCCCCAACCGAAGCTCGCTCAAATACCGCATCGGCGGCATTCCGTAGATCTTTTCAAAGGTCTTCCGAAACCAGACGTTGCTTACCCCACAGCGCTCGGCGAGAGAGGAGCTGGTGATCTCGCGGTCGGAGTAGTGGTTCTGAATGTAGCTCACGGCGGGGGCCAGCATCTGCATTTTGGAGGAGGGCTGATAGTTCCTCTTCCGGCTCTTCACAAGATGGAGGAAGATTCCGTAGAGCTCAAAGCGGCACTCAAGAGGCCCGTCGGGGGCGTTTTCGGTGAGGGCCCGTTCGATCCGGGAAAAGGCGCCGCGGATGGGAGAGCTGTCGGGAAGCTCGTAGGAAAAGGCCCGGTCAGCGGATCCCTCCGCCTCGAACTCAACCATCAGGCATTCCCCCGGCTCCACGCACTCCCAGCTGTAGCTGCAGCCCCTCGGCAGAACGACGACGTGGCAGGGATCGGAGGGAAGCGCCGCGCCGTTACAGGAATAAACCGTCTTCCCGGCGGTTTTGAGGGTGACGGCCCACCGCTCCCGGTCCTTGCGGACGACCTTGACCCCGACCGGCACGTTTGTCAGTCGGTTAGCGGCCTCGACGCGGACGACAGAAAGATTGTTCAGAATATCGCTCATCGCGAAGCATCCTCCTCAAAAGGAAAATTGATCGGGAAAAAGCTCCCTTCTATTATATCGGATTTTTCCGGTTTTGTAAAGGGCTTTGTTCCGGTTTTAAAAAATATTCCGACGAAAATTTGGTATCAAAATCGTTAAATAGTATCAAAAATCCCATTTACAATTTTGAGAATCTGATTTATACTCTTTCTGGAAAGGGAAAAGCACCCGACGGGGGCCTCCCTTTCAAAAACGGCAACCGGCGCGGCGGCGTTTTTCCTCGGCGCCGGGGAGCCGAAAAAAGCAAGGAGGTCCTGCACCATGACAGATGTGACAGGAAGAAAAATTCTTTTTACCGACGTTCATAAGGCCGAGCTTCTTCTCGGCACGATCCCCGCGCCCGGAAAGGAGGAGGTCCGGGTTCGGATGGAATATACGGTCGTCAGCGGAGGAACCGAAAGGGCCAATCTTTTGAATCTGCCGAACACCGTGAACACCTACCCCCGCGCCCTCGGCTACTGCGGCATCGGACGGGTCGACGCGCTGGGGGAAAACGTCGGCGGCCTGACCTTGGGGCAGAGAGTCCTCGTCTATCACGGCAAGCACAGCGATTACAGCGTCGTGCCGAAGGGCAAGGTCACGCCGGTGCCCGACGGGCTCGACCCGGTGCAGGCGTCCTTTACGGTCATCGCCGCCATGGGACTCGGCGGGGTGAGGAAGCTGAAGCCGGAGCTGGGAGAAAGCGCCCTTGTCATCGGGCAGGGGCTTCTCGGTTGCTTCGCCGCGCAGTTCCTGCGCCTCTCCGGCCTCTGTCCGGTCATCACCGCCGACCTCTCCCCCGTCCGGCGTGCCCTTTCGCTGAAGCTCGGCGCCGACGCATCCCTTGACCCGACCGCCCCCGATTTCAAAAAGGAAATCACCTCTCTCACCGACGGGCGTGGCATCAACGCCTGCGTAGAGGTTACGGGAGCTTCCTCCGCTCTGCCGCTGGCGCTTTCCTGCGCGGCGCCTCTCGGGAGAATTTCCCTTCTCGGCTGTACCCGCGTCTCCGACTGCGACATCGACTTCTATACGCAGGTTCACCGCCCCGGCATTACCTTAATCGGCGCTCACAACTTCGTCCGCCCGAAAAGCGACTCCTATCCGGGCTATTGGACGCATCAGGACGACTGCCGCACGATTCTTTCCCTGATGAAGGCCGGCCGTCTCCTTGTGGAGCCGATGATTTCCCGGGTGGTAAAGCCGGAGAGCGCCCCGGAAATCTACAACGAGCTCTGCGACAGTCCCGACTTCCCGATGGGAACCGTCTTCGACTGGAACTGAGCCTCTTGTCGTCTGTCAGACAACAAAAAAATCTTTTGCGAGGTGACCGTTATGAAAAAAATCAAAATCGGACAGTTGGGCATCGGGCACAACCACGGCGAGGGAAAAATGCGCGCGGTGCGCGGCCTTCCCGACCTCTTTGAGGTCGTCGGGTATTCCGAAGGCTCGGAGGAATGGATAAAAAAGCGCGGAAATCTCCCCTGCTACCGCGACCTGCCCAGACTCAGCGAGGAGGAGCTTTTTTCCCGTAGCGACGCCATTCTCGTCGAAACCGACGTCTGGGATCTCACCGAGGCGGGACAGCGCTGTATCAACGCGGGACTTCCCATTCATCTTGACAAACCCGCCGGGGGAACCTTTAAAGAATTTCAGAGGCTTATCGAATCGGCAAGGACGAGAAATCTTCCGGTTCAGATGGGCTATATGTATCGCTACAACCACGCCCTCTGTAGGCTGAAATCGATGGTGAAGGAGGGAAAGCTGGGGGAAATCTATCAGATCGACGCCGAAATGAGCCACTTCCACAACCCGGAGTACCGCAAATGGCTCGCCAATTTTCAGGGCGGAACGATGTTCATCTTCGGTTCCCATCTCATCGACTTGATTCTCGACCTCCTCGGCGAGCCGGAAAAGGTGCATTCCTTCTTCAAGCAGACGGGCTATCAGGGGGTCTTCTCGGAGGACAACTGCCTCTGCGTGATGGAGTACGAGAAAACGCTTGCGAGAATCACCGATCTGTCCGTCGAGCAGGGAGGCTTTCAGCTCCGCCGCTTCGCCGTGATGGGGAGCCTCGGAAGCGTGGAAATCCAGCCGATTGAGCAGGTGACGGCGATGACCCTCTACGATAAGGACGGCATTCATCCCATCGACGTTCCCGACAGCGGCGGCGCCACCCGTTACGACGATATGATGCGGGATTTTTACCGCTCCGTCACCGAAGGGAATCAGGGAGCCTTCTCCTACGACTATGAGCTCGCCCTTCAGCGCACGCTCTACCGAGCCATCGGAAAGCCCGTCTACGGGAAAGATAAGGAGGAAGACAAGGAATGAAGCTGCTGATTCTGGGCGCCACCGGCGCCATGGGAAGATACCTCACCAAACGGGCGGTGGAGGCGGGGGATACCGTCGACGCCGTCGCGCTGAACGAGATGGCATCCGAGTCCCCCAATCTGCGCTATATCAAGACGAAAGACGCCCGCGATCCCGCTTTCGTGGATTCTATCCTGAGCGGCGGAGGCTACGACGCCGTCGTCGACTTTATGATTTACAATTCCATCTCCTTCCGGAAGGTTTACAAAAAATACCTTGCCCACAGCGGGCGCTACTGCTACCTCTCCTCCTGCCGCGTCTTCGCGGATACCGAAAATCCCATCCGGGAGGATTCGCCCCGTCTGCTTGACGTGACGACCGACCGCGCCCTGCTCTTCTCCGACGACTATTGTATGCATAAGGCGAGAGGGGAGGACACCCTCCGCGCCGACAGAAGCAAAAACTGGACCATCCTCCGCCCCTCGACCACCTATTCCACCGGCCGCTGTCAGCTCGTCACGCTGGAAAAGCCGGCGATTCTCCGCTGTCTGAAATCGGGGGAGCCGGTGCTCCTGCCCGAAAAGGCGAAGGATATTCCCGCCTCCCTCACATGGGGAGGAGACGTGGCGGAAATGATTTACCGGCTCCTTTTGAATCCCGACGCCGCCGGGGAGGATTTCAACGTCACGACGAGCGAGGCGCTGACGTGGGGAGAAATCGCCGGCATTTACGAGGATCTGATGGGCCTTTCCTGCCGGTGGGTGAGCGAGGAGGAATACCAGCTCTTCCGCAATCCCTCCTTCGATCCCGTCAACAACCCCGAGGCCGTCTGGCAGCTCCGCTATGCCCGTCTCTTCCGCCGCGTCTACGACAACAGCAAAATGCTCGCCGCCACCGGCCTTTCCCAAAGCTCCTTCCTGTCGCTGAGAGAAGGGCTGAGCCGCGAGCTTCCGAGTCTGATAAACTAAAGAGGTGCCGAAATGAAAGCTATGCTGACAAACAGTGACCGCCGACTGGTCTGGAGCGACGTTCCCGACCCCGTTTTCGGGCGCTATGAAGTTCTTGTGAAAATTCGGGCGGCCGCGCTGAACCGCGCCGACCTGCTCCAGAGAGAGGGAAAATATCCCTCCCCGCCGGGATGCCCGCCGTGGATGGGGCTTGAAATCGCGGGAGAGGTCGTCGCCGTCGGCGCCGGCGTCGAGAAATGGAAGCCGGGAGATAAGGTCTGTGCCCTGCTCGGGGGCGGAGGCTATGCGGAATACGCGGCGGTGCGGCAGGATATGCTGATGCCGATCCCGCGCGGGCTCTCGGCGATCGAGGCGGCGGCGCTTCCCGAGGCCTTCGCCACCTCCTATCTGAATCTCTTCATCGAGGGACACCTCCGTGCCGGACAGACCGCTTATATCCCGGCGGGGGCAAGCGGACTTGCCTCGGCGGCGATTCCCCTTGCCAAGGCCTTCGGGGCCCGGGTCATCACCTCGGTGCGGCAGGACGGCGTCGCCGAAAAGATTGCGGCGCTCGGCGCCGACCGCATCATCAATACCGCAAGAGAGGACGCCGCCGAATGCCTCCGCGCCGAGGCGGAAGCGGGACATCCCGTCAATGTTGCGATGGACTGCCTCACGGGGAAGGATCTCGGCCTCTGTCTGCCCTATATGGCCAAGGGCGGCTATTGGGTGGTGATTTCCACCCTCGCCGGGACCGAAACCGTCCTGCCGCTCCGCCCCCTGCTCACCAAGGGGATCCATATCACCGGAAGTATGCTCCGGAATCGCGACCCAAGGTATAAGGCCAAGCTCCTCTCCCGCCTTGTCCGCGACGTCTGGCCGAAGCTGGAGAGCGGCGCCATCCGGCCCCTCATCTATAAGACGCTCCCGATGACCGAGGCGGAGGCGGCGCACGATATTCTTCTCAACAATCAGAACGTCGGAAAGGTCGTACTGACCGTAGAGTAGTGCGGGCGGTACGTGAAAAATCTATGTACAGGAAAAAATTTCTGATTCGGAACGGACGCATTTTCGACGGAAGGGATTTCGTCGAAGGGGAGCTTGCCTTTGACGAAAAGGAAATCCTCGCGGTGGGAAAGGTTGACCCCGCCTTCCGTCCCGACCATATCCTCGACGCGGCGGGGGATCTCGTCTGCCCCGGCCTTGTCGACCTTCATACCCACTTAAAGCCCTTTTCCAGTCCGGAATACGCAACGGACGCCGCCGCCGTCTGCTATCCCTTCGGCGTGACCGCCGCCGTCGACGCCGGAACGGTCGCCGAGACCTCCTTTGAGAGCGGACTTACGCTCCGGTTTTTCCCCGCCGTGGGGATCCGGGACGGGAAGGCTTGCCTCGAAAAGGCTGAAAGGCTCCTCGACTTCTACGGCGAAAGGGCGGTAGGCGTCAAGGTCTACGCCCCGGCCCTTGCCGGAGGAGGCGCGCCGCTACTGAGGGAGATCTGCGCCTTTGCCCATGAAAAGGGGAAAAAGGTCATGGTTCACTGCACAGACACGGCGATGCCTATGGAAGAGCTGCTCGGATGCCTGTCGGAAGGGGATATCGCCACCCACGTTTTTCACGGGAGCGCCCATTCCGCCGCAGAAGACGGCTTTGCAAGCCTGCTCGACGCAAGACGCAGGGGAGTCGTCCTCGACGCGGGAATCGCCGGGCACGTTCACCTCGATTATGAGGTCGCCGCCAAGGCCGCGGAGAGAGGGATTTTCCCCGATACGCTCGGCTCCGACGTCACCTGCCTCAGCGCCTTCCTGCGCGGCGGGCGCTATGGCTTCACGACGGCGCTCGGCATATTCCGGGCACTGGGAATGAAGGAAAAGGAGCTTCTTGCCGCCGCCACCTCTTCCCCCGCCGACGCCGTCGGAATCGGCTCCGTCTGCGGGAGATTGGCCCCCGGAAGGCCCTCCGACGTGGCGGTTCTGCGCTATGCGGACAGCAAGTATGAAGGAACCGACCGGAACGGCCACACGCTGACCCTTGAAAAAGGGTATCTTTGTATGCTTACCGTCAACAGGGGATATGCGGTTTACCGCTCGGAAAATTTCTGAGCGGAAAGCCTCTGAGAAATTTTCTTCCGGGAAAAAGCTTCCTTCCGGAGGCCCTCCGCGCGAGGGCTTCCCGCCCGGAAAACTCACGAAAAACCGCGCCCCTGTCTCCTCCTTTTCTCCCGGATCGGCCTAACCCCGGTTCGGGAGTTTTTCCTTTTCGCCGCCCCTCTTTTTTCCTCCCGAGAAGAGGGAGATCAGCCCCGTCGTCGCCGAAAAGACCCCAAAAGCCTTGCGGAGAAGGGAGGGGTTGCATCCGCAGGCCGCCGCCGCGCCCAGCCAGGAGAAGAGCGCGCCAAAAGAGGAGAGGAGAAGAAGCCGCTTCGCGTTCAGCTTGCGCTTCCGGATGTTGAAAAGAAACGCGGGGAGAGAGGCGCTGAGGAAAAAGATCAGATTGATTCCCTGCGCTTCCCGCTGGGCGATTCCTTCGACGAGAGTCATATACAGGACGAGGAGGCCTCCGCCGCCGACGCCCATGCCGGCGAGGAGGGAAATCAGAAGGGCGACGAGGATATCCGTCAAGCTACTTGTCCCCGCCTTCCCGCCGTTTCAGCCGGGGCCGCACGAGGAGCCGCCAAAGCGCCTTGCCGTTGAAGGGAATCAGCGGATAGAGATAGGAGCGGCTCCCCGAAACGGTTTTGTTGGAGGCGATGGCGACGGCGGCCAGCACAAATCCCCCGAGAAGTCCCCAGATTCCGAAAAATTCCACCGCGATGAGGAGGAGAATCCGCAGGAATTTGAAGGCGTAGCCCAGCTCGTAGCTCTGCTGGGTAAAGGAGGCGATGGCGACGACCGCCATATAGAGAATCGTCTGCGGGGAGAACCAACCGGCGGTGACGGCGTAATCCCCGAGGATCAGCCCGCCGACGACGGAAAGGGAATTGCCGAGCATACTCGGCGTATTGAGGGAGGCCAGCTTCAAGCCGTCGATCATGAATTCCGCCAAAAGGAGCTGCATGAGAAGAGGAATCGCGGCGGGGGCCTCGATGAGGAGAAAGCGGAGCCGCTCGGGAAGATTTTCCGGCGTTTTTATCAGAAGATACCAGACGGGAGTCAGCACCAGCGCCAAAAGGAAAATTGCCATTCTCGTTAAGCGCAGATAGGTTCCCACAAGGGGCGGAAAATAGAAATCGTCGGTTTCCTGAAGAAAATCGAAAATCGAGGTCGGGAGAATCATGACCTGCGGGGTGTTGTCGCAGACGAGGATGACGCTCCCCTCCTCAAGCATCGCGGCCGCCGCGTCGGGGCGCTCGGTGTAGCGGATCTTCGGAAAGGGATTGTACCAGCCCCGGTGAATTAAGCACTCGGCAAGGCTCTCCTGCGACATATTCAGCGCCTGAATTTTGATGGAGTGGAGCTTTTTCTCGATTTTCGCCACAAAGGCGACGTCGGCCATTCCCTCCACGTAACAGAGCGCGATGTCGCAGAGGGCGGGGCTTCCGACGGAAATCTTCTTCATCCGCAGCTTCGGGTCGCGCAGACGGCGGCGAATCAAAGAGGTGTTCCTCACAAGGGACTCGGAAAAGCCGTCGCGGGGGCCCCGCAGGACGCGGTCGTTTTCCGGCTCCTCCACAGAGCGGAGGGGATAGCTTTTGGCGTCGATTACCGCCGCGCAGTCGATCCCGTCGACGGCAAGCACGCCGCGCCCCGTGAGGAGCGCTTCCGCAAGAAAGGTGGGGTCGGAGGAAAAGCTCACGTCGTGATAGGGAAGGTTGAAAAGCGCTTGTTCCGGGGTGGGAGCCGAAACGGCGAAGGCAAGGAGGCGCTCCGACACGCGGTCGTCAAGAAGACCGGCGATCGAATAAAACGAGGCCTCGAAAGAGCCCGCGACGCAAAGCTTCCGGCGCTGGACGTCGAAGCTGGTTCCGATACAGAGGAGAGCGTCAAGCTCCTCCGTCATTTGTTGATACCGACTCATGGTTCCTCCGCTCCCCGCCGGCGGCGTCAAAAAATTTTCGGGAAAGCCTCCCAAACGCTTCCGGCGGCCTCGGAAGGCGTTGCTTCCGACGGTAACCGTTTCGACGGAAGCCGTTTCAACGGCCAGCCCCGAACAGTCGTTTGTGTGGCGCGTGGCGCCCGGTAGTCCGCTGTTTCTGTACGGCGCTCGGATCCCGGAGGCCATTCGCTTGCCCCGGCATCGTCGACGCGCCCCTTTCGCGCCGCTTGCGGCCTCTTTATCGCTTTTCCCGGCGGGAATTTTTTCTTCCGGTTTATTTTGTGCAGAAAAGGGAATTTTATGCGGGAAAAGAAAAAGAGCCTCCCGAAAGAAGGCTCGAAGGGCGGTTTCTCAAAGGAAACACAATAGCGGAACGCCGCAACGGAACGCACAGCGAAAACGAGACAGCAAAAATGCGGCAGTGAAAGCGCGACGGCGAGAATGCCGCAACGGGAACGCCGCAAAGGAAACGCGACGGCGAAGAACACCGTGAAAACGCGGAAACAAAAACGCGGAAGCGAAAGTGTGGCAACAAAAATGCGGAAGCGAAAACGTACAGCGAAAAGGCGGTAGCGAAACCCTAAAGTGAAGCGCGAAAACGGACACGGTCAGGCCGCATTTTGAGAATTTACGGCGCAAAAAAAGCCACAGCGGGGTCTCCGCTGTGGCCGTTTGGAATGCTTGCTCAGGCCTCGGGCTCCGGCTCGACGATGGTGGCGTCAACGACGTTTCTCTTGACGCTCTCAACGCCGTTCTTGCAGCTCGGCTTGGCGGCGTAGCCTTCGCTGGCCGCGATCGGCTCGCCGTTTCTTGCCTTCAGACGGAAACGGTATTCCCCCTTTTTGTCGAGGTAAATCTCGAACTTCGGGTGCTTTTCTACCGTGTAGCCCTCAACGGTCTGGTCTTCCACGTTGGCAACCTGCGCGTTCTTGATCACGCTCTCAATGCTGTTCTTGCAGCTGGCAAGCGTGCTGAAAACTTCGCCGCCGGTCGCGATGACCTCGCCGTTTCCAGCCTTCAGGCTGAAGGTGTAGCCGGTTTTTGTCTGCTTAATTACAAATTTTCCCATTTTTCGATTCCGTTCCTTTCTTTATTTCCGCCGCTGGGCGGTTTCGATGCGCTTTTAACCATTATACCATATTTATCCCATAAGTCAAGAGGGTTTCTGTATATTTTTAATCTTTTTTTCCGGAATGGCGTTCCGCTTCAAAAAAGGCGTCCTCCCACCACTCCGGAGCGCTGTCGGAGGAGGTTTCGGAGGCGATTTTTTCCGGCTTTACAGGAGAATCCGAAGCCTCTTCCTCAGGAAGCGAGCGGTCGCCGCCCGATTTCCCGTCCCCGTCTTCCCCGTCGTCCTCCTCTTCCGGCACGGGGGAAGGCCCCGCCGGGACGCGGCGCGAGAGAAAGAAAAGGCGGGAGAGGATATAAAGGCCGATCACAAGGAGCGCAAGCGCCGTCAGGCCCTCGTTCTTTATCCCGGCCTTCAGGTCGGCGTCGCCGAGAAGCTGACCGGCAAAAACCGAAATCGAGGTGGCGAGGCAGAGGAGAGAGGCGACCGAGGAGGCGGCCAGATACGCGCCGGTGTGCCCCTTCCCCACGCGAATGCGAAGCTCCATCAGGAAATAGAGCATGACGGCGGCGAGGGAGACCTGTGTGAAGATCTTGAGGGGATCGTTGATGGCGGAGGTGCGGTCGAAATAGGTCCGCATCAGGCATACCGCCGCCCAGAGAACCGGGAAAAAGCCGGTGCCGATAAGAAGAGTGTTCTGCCGCAGATGGGTAATGGCCGACAGAATCATATAGACGGCGGGGAAAACCGAGAGGAGGATGAGAAGGAGGAGCATCAGCAGCATCACGCCGGAGCTCATCTTCTGCGATTGGAGAATGTCAAGGAAGGAGGCCACGGCGACAGCCGCCATCATCACACCGCCGGCGGCGGCGAAAAACGCCTCCGGGACGGAGCAGACCTCCATCTCGGCAAGGATGCCTTTTTTCTGCTTTCCGAGGACAAAGCCCCAGACGATAAGGATAAGGGAAAAGAGAAAAATTCCCCAACCGACAAGGCTCCCCAAGGGAGTCCCCGTCGCATAAACGCCCTTCTGAGCGTCGTATACACGAAGCATGACCACCGACTGCGCCACCGCCGACAGGACAAGAAAAAGAACCGTAACGGGGAAATATTGCCGGAGCCAGCGCTTCCCCGCGCCTTCGTTTTCTCTTTCCTGCCGGGGAGCGCCGGGTGTCGGCTCGCTCTGTCTCCTCACATCATTCATTTCGGATATCGCGCTTTCGCGCCTTCCTTTCTGTATTTTAAGGCCTGCTGTCAGATCTTTGTTTCTGCTCCTCTATTATACACTATTTTTTCGCCGATTTCAATAGGGGAGGGGAAATTTTCGCGGGGTGTGCGGCTTGTCAGAGGGATAGGAACGCGCCGTCCGTCTCAAAAATGTGGTCAAGTTCGTCGTTGTTCTGCGCTTTTAGCACCTTTTCACGAATCGCGCCTTTTGCCAGATCCAGCCGTTTGAATCTCGTATTCCCGGCGGCGTCCTTCCCTTGGCGAATCAGCTGGATTCTGCCGATTCTCGGTTCCTCAGCGGCATACTTTGCAAATCCTTTTGCCTTTCCGAGATTATCCTTGCGGGACGGATCGTGCGGTTCCAAAATATCAAGCACATAGGTCAAAATCGGATCGCTTCGAACGATCAGAAAGTCCGGGTATGCAGACTGCGTCTCGTTGTCCATCTCGTATGGAATACACAGCGACCAGCTTCCTCTGGAGGGATTGCGGATCCAGCACACAAAATCGTTTGCTTTCGCTTCTTCCTCTAAAACGCCGGATTCCCAATTGTTCAGCTTGATTTTGGCAATGCCATTTTCGTCGGCAAAGAGGTGGTTGTTGTATTCTTTTCCGCCCTCTTCCAAACGCACGCTGATTGTTTCCGGCAGAGCAAAGTTATGTTTGCTGACGATATCGCCATCGGCCACAATAGCGCTGTATTGCTTCTTGCAGCGCTCATCTTTTGTGACGACGTATTTGCGATACTTGTCGTTTAATTCATGGAATTTCGTCTCCGCATACCGGTTCAGCTTTCCGATGCACTCGTCGTTGGACGCAAACAGAATGCAATCAATTTTATATTCTGACGGATCTTCAAGGTTTCCGTATGCCCGCCCGTATTTATAGGGGAACCCATACGCACCGAGCCTTGCATCGGCGGCACGAAGCTGGCGGTCAAGATCGCTTTCGGATGCAGTAAAGAAATCATGGGCAAACCCATTGTCCAGAGACTCTCCGAACACGTCGAACACACGGACTGCCAGCTTGAAAGACAGCACCTTTTGTGCAAGCGCATCATAATCGCCGCTTTTGTGAAGCTCGTCGATATATTCCCGCATCATCGCCACGACTTCCGTCTCTATTTCATCGTTCGCCCCGGCAAAAATATTGCTTTGCGTGAGAATACCTGCAAGGCTCAAAAGGGATTTCAGATAGTTGTTGATTTTCACGTTGCGAACGATATAGGTCAAATATCCCTGCTCGTTGATAAATTTGGTAATCGCCTCCCGGTCGATTTCAACGGCGGGGAGGGCCGTTTGAGCGCCGGAAACCGTTTGCGCAGATGTTTCCGGCTTTGCCGGTTTTGCCGGGATCGTTACCGTAGTCGTCTGCTGTGGATGACTTTCGGTTTGCGGCGCAGAGACGGTTTCGGGTTGTTTCGCCGCATTGCTCGTGTCAATATTATGTTCGTCCTGCGGAGCGGGGAATAGCGTCATTTGATTCGGATCGACTTCCGTCGCTTTTTTCGCTTTGGGCGGGTGGACTGTCCACGGCACATAGACCTGCTGTTCCAGCGATTCTCCGTCGATGAACGTCGGGATTTCGCCGCCTTCTGTGCTTTGCAGCTCGTCGATGACTTCCTTGACCGTATTCATGTTGAAGTAAGGCAGAAACAGCCGGACGTCGTTCAGCGAGTCGTCTACAAGAATATGACATTGCAAAGGAGTGCGCACCATTCGCCCCAGAAGCTGCGCAATATAGGTCGCGTCCTCCGCGTGGCGGAAGGACATCATCGTCTCCGCTCTCGGGCAGTCCCAGCCGGTGGAGAGATTTTCCTTGAACAGAACGACCCGAATGCGCTTATCGTCGGTAATTTCGTAAGGATCGATATGCGGCACGGCAAGCCCGTTCAGCGTGATCGTTCCCGCAGAGCCGAAGGTATGTACGACCTCGTTTTCTCTAAACGGCGTACCGACGCGTTCTTCGATTTTTGCAAGCACGTCGTCAAGGTCAGTATCCGACAGCGCATTTCCGCTCCCGGAGCGCACCTGAATGACAAACACCGGGTTTACCTGCGCATAGTGCTGTTCGTAGGAATATTGATACCAGTGGTCGCATTTGTTCTTCCATTCATCCGTTGCCGCTTGTAGAACCGCCATTTCGTTGTTTTTCTCCGGGTCGTCCGGGTAGGTGATGACGATGCGGTCTTTCAAAAGGCCGGACGCACGTACCTCGTTGGCGGTAATCACACATTTTTGCAGGGTGGAGCTGGTATCCCCGACAAGCGCATTGAACCTTGCCGCCGTCGCACTGATTCCGATCACCAGCGGCATGGGGGACAGCGGTGCTTCCGGGTAGCCCTTGAGGAAGCGCTGCATGATGGAGGTGGCTTTCCCGGCTTCCCGTCCCTGCATCCCCCGGTGCGCTTCGTCGATGATGAAATACAGGCGGTCGGATTTTTCCCTGACCGTATTTTCCAGTGTTTCCCAAATCGTGTACTGGCGAGTGTCGGAATGATGGCCGAGATTTCCCGTTTTGCTGAGCTTCTGGGTATTCAGAAAGTAAATATGCCCGTCTTCCAGAAGCTCCATATCAAAGGATTCGTCCGTAATCGTGACGCACTGACCCAAGCGGATGCGATCCGCTTTGAGATCGAGTTTCTGTTTGGACTGCTCATTCAGGGCAGGGGAGTCGGACAGCCAGACGAAAATTGCCTCCGGCTGCTCCGCAAACTGGTCTGTGCCAAAATAAACGTCTTCAATGAAAGACGCCATAATGATGGTTTTCCCGGCGCCGGTGGGAGCTTGCAGCGATACCACCTGCGGGGTATGCGTCCGGCGATAGCTGCCAAGCGCTTCTGCAGTCTTTACCCGCAACTCCTCCACTGCCTTTTTCTGAAACGGAAAGAGTTCAACTTTCATGTTCAGTTCCTCCCCGTGTTGATTCTGAAATTATCGAGATAATCCCGGTAAAGCTGATAGGTGTGCTTGGCCTTCAAATTTTTCGCCATAGCGGAGTATCCCGCCTGATAATCGGTGACGATGTAAACCGTTTCGATTTCGGGATGTTCCCGCAATGCCGCTTCCAACTCTGGGAACGCGTTTTCTTCGTTGAGTACGGCGAACCGGTTTTCCGGCAAAAGCAACATCTTCGGAATGTGATCTCCCTCTGCCGTCGGGCATTTGCCGTATGCGCCCGCCTTCATCCACAGCGTCGGCAGCATCTCTTTGAACTGCCTGCCGATGGCGACGGCGTTTTTATCGAGAAAGCCCAGCTTGAAATAGGCGGCATTGGCCTTGAAACCGTCCGCCATGGGAAGATCGCTGCCGAGATAGTTGCCCTTGAGGGGCTGGCCGTTCACGTCGTGCCCCTCGATGGAGCAAACCGTGCGGGGCCACGTCACATAGCGGGCGATCCCCCAGCTTTCCCATTCTTCATCGCCGGGACGGTAGCCATTTGCGGTCAGTTCTTTTGCCTCGGCGTCGGAGACTTCGTTGTTCGTCACCAAAATGCAACGGCGATGTCCGCCGTCCTCGGCGTTGAGCAGATTGACCGCGTGAAGCGTCGTGCCGGAACCGGCAAAGAAATCGACGATAAGGGCGTTGGGTTTGTTGGCGACGAAAAAGCGAATGGTGTCATGAACGGCGTAGAGCGATTTTGGAAAAGCAAAATTGTGATCTTTTAATATTGTTTTGATTAGTGTAGAACCATAAATACTTGCATCATGCCTATCTCTTACCCAAATTGAACGTGGTTCTTGCAGTAGTGAAGTAGTTTCCTCATTTTCATTAGAATATCTAAGTATTAGGGCACCATTCTCGTCTTGTCCTTCAGAAATCAATTCACCACTTTTAACTTGTTGTAATTGTTTACGCTTCAAATATACGATAGACCATGTTCCTGAAGTTTTGTCTTTTCTTCCTATTTTTGCAACTCCATTAGCCAGTGCAGCACGTAAAGATTCTGGTTTCATTTGCCAGTTTCCCTCAGACCCATCCTTATGTAATGGCCAAGCAATTTCGCACCCAAACGGTGGAACAACAGAATCACGACTTGTGGATAATTCTAATGAGTCACCAACACTACGTATTATACCTGTCGCAGTTTCTATAAAAATAGGATAAAAGAGCTTTGGTCTATCAGCACGGGCAGAATGTGTTCCTCGCCGTAAAAGGCTGTTCCAAATTGTGGGTAAACTTGCTGAATAATTCTTCGCATCCTTGTTTGCTGCAAATAGCATATTGTCATCTGTGCGGGTTACCGTTGCTACACCGATAAAAATGAAAAAAATATACTCCTCGCTACGGGAGAAAATTCCTGCTCGTGGTTGCCCCTTTTTATTGGTCATAGCCGTTACCATTTGCACAGTTGCTTCCGGAAACATTTCTTCGAGCAGACACCCCAAATGCAGATATTCCTTTTCATCGATCGTCACGATCAGCACGGAGTCTTTCGGATTTAGCAGCTTCTTCGCTATTTTCAGCCGTTTCTGCATCATCGAAAGCCATTTGCTGTGCCGGTAGGTATCGCTGCTGTCCACGTAATCGTTGTTGTATTTCCAGTCCCGTGCACCGGTGTTGTAGGGCGGGTCGATGTAAATGCAGTCCACCTTCCCGGCATAGAGATATTCCAATAGCTGCAAGGCGTGGTAGTTGTCCGCCTCAATCAGCGTGTGCCACAGGTCGCTGTCCGGCGCGTTGCAGACCGTGTCCATCGGCTTGAGATAGGGATAGATCGGCTCGCCGA
>CANQQT010000002.1 GCA_947626065.1 uncultured Clostridia bacterium
TCCCTTCTTGCCAGCGTCCGCCCCGTCTCAAAGGCGTCCTCGTTTTCGACGGCGATGATTTCGTCGTAAACGCCTGTGTTCAGCGTTTCGGGGACAAAGCCCGCGCCGATTCCCTGAATCTTATGCGGCCCCGCCGTTCCCTTCGACAGAACCGGGGAGCCGGCCGGCTCCACCGCGACGACCTTGACCTTCGGATTTTTGCTCTTTAAATATTCCCCGACCCCGGTCACCGTGCCGCCGGTTCCGACACCGGCGACAAAGATATCGACCTTCCCGTCGGTGTCCTCCCAGATCTCCGGCCCCGTCGTCCTTCTGTGGATTTCGGGATTGGCGGGATTGGTAAACTGCCCGGGGATAAAGCTGTGCGGCGTATTCTCCGCCAGCTCCTTCGCCTTGGCGATCGCGCCCTTCATTCCCTTGGCCCCGTCGGTAAGCACCAGCTCGGCGCCGTAGGCCTTCAAAAGGTTTCGCCGCTCCACGCTCATGGTCTCGGGCATGGTGAGAATGACGCGGTAGCCCCGCGAGGCGGCGACGGCGGAGAGGCCGATGCCGGTATTGCCGCTGGTCGGCTCGATGATGACCGAACCGGGCGTGAGAAGGCCTTTCTCCTCCGCGTCATCAAGCATCGCCTTGGCGATACGGTCCTTCACGCTTCCGGCGGGATTGAAATATTCCAGCTTGCCGTAAACGTCCGCCAAAAGCTTCTTCTCTTCTATATAATTTGTGAGCCTGAGAAGCGGCGTTCCGCCGATCAGGTCGGTGATTCTTTCATAGGTTTTCATGGATTTTCTTTCCTTTCCGTTTTCTCTGTTCGATTTTTTATGAGATTCACATTCGGGGCGTTCCGACAAGGGGAATTCCCGCAAGGAGGGCTACGTTTTTCGCACGCGGGCGACATCGAAGGGCTTTGTACAGCGTTTTCATTACCGTTTTCCTCCGGCTTCTTATTTAACCTATCGGTTATGTAGGCATTATACCACGCCTCTTTCCTTTTGTCAACCCCTATCGGAAAATTTTTTTCGATTTTTGCACAAAAAAGATTCTCGCTTTTTGTGTAAAAAATTTTTTTCCGGAGGCTCTTGACAAATCGGCGGGAAGTGCCTATAATATTTACAATGCCTATAGGCTTACTGTGCTATTTATGCGCCGCGGATTTTCGGGACAGCTCCGCGCTTTCCGTCGGGACGGAAGAGAAGGCCGACGGCGCCATATAGCGGCAAAAAGGGCGCGAATTTGAGAAGAATCCGCAAACGGCGCCGCAAAAAAACTTCCATATTTAATACTGTCCCGCTTTTAAACTCGGATCACACAAAACGCTTCCGTTATTCCATAAGGAAGCCTTCATTCACCCCAAAAGGAGAAAACACGATATGTCAAAGAAATTCACAAGAGACGAAGCGTGGGCGCTTCTCTGCCAATGGAACAAGGAGCCTTTTCATCTCCGGCACGCCGTCACCGTGGAGGGCGTGATGCGGTATTTCGCCCGTGAGCTCGGATATGCCGACGAGGAGGAGTTCTGGGGAATTGTCGGACTGCTCCACGATCTGGATTATGAAAAATTCCCCGACGAGCACTGCCTTAAGGTACAGGAAATTCTGCGGGACGTTGACGCCGAGGAGCGACTGATTCACGCCGTTGTCAGTCACGGATACGCGCTTACGGTCGATATTCCCCCTGAGCACGAGATGGAAAAGGTTTTGTACGCCGTGGACGAGCTGACCGGCCTCATCGGAGCGACGGCCATCCTGCGGCCCTCGAAAAGCGTCTCGGATCTTGAGCTGAAATCGGTCAAGAAGAAATACAAGACGCCGAATTTCGCGGCGGGCTGTTCCCGGGAGGTCATCGAACGGGGCGCGGCGATGCTCGGCTGGGAGCTTGACGAGCTGATTCAGCGCACCATCCTCGCCATGCGGAGCTGTGAGGCGGAGTATGCGCGTTTTTGACCCCGCGCGCCCCGAACGGCCCGTTTCCCCCGTCCCGAAAATCGGGCCCCGGCGCTGTATGGGGAAGCCTCCGCCCGGCGGGGATCGCGCCGCCCGGGAGAGGCCCTGCGGTTTAGGAAAATCTTGGGAGGGGATCGCATGAACAAAAAGGCCCTTGTCGCCATGAGCGGCGGCGTCGATTCCAGCGTCGCGGCCTATCTTGCGAAGGAGCGGGGCTTCGACTGCATCGGGGCGACGATGAAGCTCTACCGGAACGAGGATATCGGCCTCACCGGGGAGCACACCTGCTGTTCTCTTGAGGACGTCGAGGACGCAAGGAGCGTCGCTTCCTCGCTGGGGATTCCCCATTTCGTCTTCAATTTTTCCGACCAATTCCGGGAAAAGGTGATGGATCGCTTCGTTTCCGCCTACGAAAAGGGCGCCACCCCCAATCCCTGCATCGACTGTAACCGTTTCCTGAAATTTGACAAGCTCTTCCTTCGGGCCAAGGAGCTTTACTGCGACTGTGTGATCACCGGGCATTACGCCCGCATTGAGAAGGAGGAGTCCACCGGCCGTTTTCTCCTCAAGAAGGCTTCCGATCCGACGAAGGATCAGAGCTACGTGCTCTATTCCCTGACGCAGGAGCAGCTTGCGCACACCCTCTTCCCGCTGGGGGAATACCAAAAGGCGCAGATCCGGGAAATCGCCGAACAGCAGGGCTTCCGGAACGCGAAAAAGCACGACAGTCAGGATATCTGCTTTGTCCCGGACGGCCGTTATGCCGAATTCATCGAGGGCTATACCGGGAAAAGCTATCCGCCCGGGGATTTTATCGACGGGGAGGGAAAAGTTCTCGGAAGGCACGGCGGCATCATCCGCTATACCGTCGGCCAGCGAAAGGGCCTCGGCATCTCCTCCACCGCGCCCCTCTACGTCACAAAAATCGACCCCGCCCAAAACACCGTCACGCTCGGCAGGCATGAGGAGCTGTATTCCCGCTCGCTCACCGCTTCCGACCTCAATCTGATTGCCGTCGACAAAATCGACCGCCCCCTCCGCGTCAAGGCCAAAATCCGTTACCGCCAGAGCGAGCAATGGGCAACGGTCACGCAGACCGACGCCGACACGGTGGAGGTTCTCTTCGACGAGCCGCAACGGGCCGTCACCAAAGGGCAAGCGATCGTTTTCTACGACGGCGAAACCGTCGTCGGCGGGGGAACGATACAGTAAAAGAAAAAACTTATTCCCAAAGGAGTCTTTTTTATGGAAAACAAACGCTTTGAACTGAACAAAAATCTTGCGCAGATGCTGAAAGGCGGCGTCATCATGGACGTCACCACCCCGGAGCAGGCGAGAATCGCCGAGGCCGCCGGCGCCTGCGCGGTCATGGCTCTCGAACGCATTCCCGCCGACATCCGCGCGGCGGGCGGCGTCTCCCGCATGAGCGATCCGAAAATGATCAAAGGCATTCAGGAGGCCGTCAGCATTCCCGTCATGGCGAAATGCCGGATCGGACATTTTGCCGAGGCGCAGATTCTGCAGGCCATTGAGATCGACTACATCGACGAGAGCGAGGTTCTCTCCCCCGCCGACGACAAATACCATATCGACAAGACGAAATTCGACGTTCCCTTCGTCTGCGGCGCGAAGGATTTGGGGGAGGCTCTGCGGCGCATCAGCGAGGGCGCCTCGATGATCCGCACCAAGGGCGAGCCCGGTACCGGCGACGTGGTGCAGGCGGTCCGGCATATGCGTCTGATGCAGTCGGAAATCCGCCGCGTCGGCTCAATGGCGGAGGACGAGCTCTATGAGACGGCCAAGCAACTTCAGGTACCCTACGAGCTGGTGCTCTACGTGCATGAAAACAAAAAGCTCCCGGTCGTGAACTTCGCGGCGGGCGGCGTGGCGACTCCCGCCGACGCGGCGCTGATGATGCAGCTCGGCGCGGAGGGCGTTTTCGTCGGCTCCGGCATCTTCAAATCGGGCAATCCCGAAAAGCGGGCGGCGGCCATCGTCAAGGCGGTCACCAACTACACCGACGCGAAAATGCTCGCCGCGCTTTCGGAGGATCTCGGGGAGGCCATGGTCGGCATCAACGAGCAGGAAATTGCCCTTCTGATGGCGGAACGGGGCAAATGACATGACACTTGGCGTTCTTGCCCTACAGGGGGCCTTTCTTGAGCATGAAAAAATGCTGACCGGCCTCGGCGCCGATTCCTTTGAAATCCGGCAGAAGGGCGACCTTGCGCGGCCCCTTGACGGGCTGATCATCCCGGGCGGGGAAAGCACCGTTCAGGGAAAGCTTCTGCGCGACCTCGGGATGTTCCTTCCCCTGAAGGAGAAAATCGAAGCGGGGCTTCCCGTCTTCGGCACCTGCGCGGGCCTTCTCCTTCTTGCCAAAAAGATAGAAAACGACGACCGCTGTCACCTCGCCGTGATGGATATCGTCGCCCACCGGAACGCCTATGGCCGCCAGCTCGGGAGCTTTTACACCGAGGCTCCCTTTGCCGACCTCGGGAAGATTCCGATGACCTTTATCCGCGCGCCCTACATCGGAAGCGTGAGGGAAGGGGTGGAAATCCTCGCCTCCGTCGAGGGAAAAATCGTGGCGGCAAGGCAGAAAAATCTCCTTGTCACCGCCTTCCACCCCGAGCTTCACACCGACGGGCGCGTCCACCGCTATTTTCTCGATATGATTGAAAATTCCAAGCGGGAAAGCGGCTTCTGACTGCCCGCGGCGTAGAAAATTTTCGCGGAAATCCGACTGCCCGACGGACAACTGACCGCTTGCGGCAGGACTTCTGACGGCTTAATTTAAAAAAACGGCTTCCCCTGCGGCTGCCGAAAATTTTGGAAGGGAGTGTCCCGCCCCACGCGGGACGACAAGACTTATGAGCGAACGATGGGAAACCTCTTACCGAAAGGCTCTCTGGGAGAGCTCCCGCGCCCTGCGCGAATGGCTGATGGAGGATTACGCCCGGCCAAAGTATCACTTCCTCTGCCCGGAGGACGACGCGCGCCCCGGCGACCCCAACGCCGCCTTTTACGCCGGCGGGCGGTATCATCTGATGTACCTTTATAAATGCTGTTCCGACAGCTTCCGCTACGGCCATATGTCAAGCCCCGACCTTGTCCACTGGGAGCGCCATCCCGACGCTCTCTTCCCCGACTCCCTCGACGGCGGGATCTACAGCGGTGGCGCCTTCGTCGACGACGACGAAACGGTCTATATCGCCTACTCCGACCTTCCCACCGCCAGTCAGAAGAAGCGCTTCAACGGCGTGCGAATCGCCTTCTCAAAGGACAAGGAAAACCACTACGTCAAATGGGAGAAAATCGACCCGGAGGCGGTAATCTCCACCGCGCCCGGCATCCGAAGCATCGACGACGGCCACGGCGGGCTTCTTCACCTTTGTTCTGCCGATCCCTCGAACATCTGGAAGGAGGACGGGGTTTACTACCTACAGGTCGGCAATCTTGCGGTTATGATGAATTACGGGAAAAAGGAAAAGGAGAAGGGAAATCCCTTCTACGAGGGGGATTACACCGACCTTTTCGCCTCCCGCGATATGATTCACTGGGACTATCTGCACCGCTTCTACGACTTCCCCCGGAACCCCGCGTGGACGGATGAGACGGAGGACGATATGTGCCCCAGCTTCCTGCCTCTTCCCTCCTCCCCGAACGGCGGCCCTCCCTCGGGAAGGTTTCTTCAGCTCTTCATTTCCCACAAGCGGGGCGCTCAGTACTATATCGGCTCCTACGACTCCTCCACCCACCGTTTTACCCCCGAAAAGCACGGGAGGATGAGCTACAAGGATCACTATTTCCATGCCCCGGAGGCTCTGATGGCCCCCGACGGGCGACAGATCATGTGGGGCTGGATGGCGCAGAACCGGCCCGACGAGGCCGCCCGCTTCGGCTGGTGCGGCGTCTACAGCCTTCCCCGGAGTCTCTGGCTGAGAGAGGACGGCGGGCTGGGAATCGCCCCCGCCGAGGAAATAAAAAAGCTCCGTTGCGGAAAACGCCCCTTTGAGGGGGCGCGTTCCGACTGCTGTGAAATCGAGATGGATATCAAGCCAAATGGCGCCACCCGGGCCGGGGTGACCTTTTACGCCTCGGAGAATGGGGAGGAATATTCCCGCTTCTACTACGACGCCGCGGCGCAAGAGCTTGTGTATGAGGGCGTTCATCCCGGAAGCGACCTTCCCCACAGTGAGGAACGGGCGCCCTTCTCCCTTTCGGAAGGGGAAACGCTTCACCTCGACCTCTTCCTTGACGCCTCCGCCGCCGAAGTTTTTGCCAATGGCCGACAGGCCATTTCCCGTCGTGCTTATCTGTCCGACCGGCGCTCCGACCGGATTTCCTTCTACACCGACGGGGACGCGGAGCTCCTTCGCGCCGACCTCTGGGAGATGGCACCGGTTTTCAACGTCTGAGGACGGGAAAGGCCGCCATTTCCCGTCGTGCTTATCTGTCCGACCGGCGCTCCGACCGGATTTCCTTCTACACCGACGGGGACGCGGAGCTCCTCCGCGCCGACCTCTGGGAAATGGCGCCGGTTTTCAATGTTTAAAAATCTCACAACCAAAACGCGGGATAAAGACGTCTGCCTTTATCCCGCGCTTTTTCGGTGGAGCTCTGCCCCGCCGGTTTTTCTTTTTTCAGATATCCATTACAATCGGCAGAACCATCGGCTTCCGCCCGGTCTTTCCGAAAATGAACTTCGAGAGAGCGTTCTTGACCGCCGTCTTGATTTCCGTTCTCTCCACGATGTTGCTGTCGAAGCAGTCCTCAATCACTTCTTTTGCGATCTCCTTTGCCTCCTCCATCAGCTCCTCCGACTCCCTCACGTACACAAAGCCTCTTGACACGATGTCGGGGCCCGATACGATGGCACAGTCGGAAAAATCGATCGAGGCAACCACGGCAATCAGCCCGTCCTGCGACAGATGCCTGCGGTCGCGCAGCACGATGTTCCCGATATCCCCGACTCCGTAGCCGTCGACCAGCACCCGCCCGGCCGGAACCGTTCCGTTGAAGCGCGCGCCGTCGACTCCGATTTCAAGAACCTTTCCGAGGTCGGAGAGGAAGATGTTCGACTCCGGGATTCCCATACACGTCGCAATCTTTTTGTTCGCGACCAGATGCTTGAACTCCCCGTGAATCGGCATGAAATATTTCGGCTTTGTCAGCGCGATCATCAGCTTGATTTCTTCCTGACAGGCGTGGCCCGACACATGAACCTCCACAAGGTCGTCCTTGAAGACGTCGGCGCCGTTTTTCAAAAGCTCGTTGATGATTTTGTCGACCATCTTCTCGTTTCCGGGAATGGCGCTTGCGCTGATGACGACAAGGTCGCGGGAGCCGAGCTGAACCTTATCGTGACTGCAAAAGGCCATCCGGTAGAGGGCCGACATCGGCTCTCCCTGACTTCCCGTCGTAATGAGCGTAATCTGCTCCGGCGGGTATTTTTTTATATCGTTGATATCGATGAGAACCCCGTCGGGAACCGTCATATACCCGAGGCGGGTGGCCGCCCCCACAATATTCAGCATCGACCGCCCGGTAATAGCGACCTTCCTGCCGTACTGATGACTGGTATTGATGATCTGCTGAACGCGGTGCACGTTGGAGGAAAAGGTGGCGATGACGATTCTTCTGTCGCTGTTCCGCAGAAAAATGTTGTCCAGCGACTGCCCGACCTTCTTCTCCGAGGGGGTATATCCCGGCCTTTCGGCGTTGGTCGATTCGCACATGAGGAGAAGGACTCCCTCGTTTCCGAGCTCACCGAGCCGGGGCAGATTCATAATCTCCCCCTCAATCGGCGTCAGATCCAGCTTGAAATCCCCGGTATGGACGATCGTTCCGACCGGCGTCTTGATCGCGAGGCAGCAGGCGTCGGCGATCGAGTGATTCACGCGGATGAATTCGACGGTAAAGCACCCGGCCTCCACGGTCTCCCCGGCCTCCACGCAATTCAGGCGGGGATTGAAGCTGAGGGTATGCTCCATCAGCTTGTTTTCGATGATTCCCAGCGTCAGGCGCGTGCCGTAAATCGGAATGTCCAGCTTCCGGAGGACGTAAGGAATGGCCCCGATGTGATCCTCGTGCCCGTGCGTCAGGAAGAGGCCGCGGATTTTGTCCGCGTTCTTCTCAAGGTAGGTCGTATCGGGAATCACAAGGTCGACGCCGAGCATATCCTCGTCTGGAAAGCCCAGTCCGCAGTCCACCATGATGATGTCGTTTTCGTATTCGATAACGGCGAGGTTTTTTCCGATTTCATTCAGCCCTCCCAGCATCATAACCTTGATCTTGCTTAACTTTTTTCTTCTTGCCATAGATAAATTGCCCGCCAAAAAACAACGGCAGGCTTCTCCTTCCGTATAAAACGCGATATTTTCGGCAAAGAGAAGGAGGGCGCAAGTTCCCCTCGTTCTCTTTCCCTGCATAAGTGTTAATCAAGTGTGCTTCCCCCTCCCGGGGTTATCGCCGTCATTACCGTTCTACGGCAATATTCCTTATCCGGGCGGAAAAGCACCAAGCAACGAACCAATATGTTACTTCTATTATACCGTACAGATGTTAAAATTATGAGGGGAATGATGTGAACATAAAATGAACAAATCGCGGCTTTTTCTCTTCTTTTGGCGTTTGAAGTATAAGCCCCCCGATTTTCGCCGATACTAACGCCGAAATCAAGAAAAGGAGGGAAACCTCATGTCCGAAAAAAAGAAGAGCAAAAAAGTCAAGCCGGGAAGCGGAAGCATTCCCCTGCCGAATCAGGCGGTCAGCGCCTATCAGGAGAGCGCCGACCCGCTCGGGAGCTACACCGGCGTCACCGACGATCCGATTTTCCCGGGCAGAAGTATGCCGCGACGCGACGTCGGCGGGAAAATCTATCTGCACGTCGACGGTCAGCCGGTTCAGGACGCCGACGACCTCTGACTACAGAAGAAAGAACAGCGTAGCCGAGGCGGCCGCCCCTGCCAAAATCCCGAGGAAAAAGAAAAGCAGTCGGCGCCGCCTCTCTTTTTTTCTCTCCCGCCGGGCGGTAAGCGCCTTTTCCGGCGAAAGGATATTGGCGGCGATGATTCGATTCGCCTCGGTCACCATATCCTGCTTTTTCCCGCCGGAATCGGCCTTTTCCCGGAGGATAAAATAGGCCTCCTCAAAAATTCGGCTCCCGGTATTTTTTACCACCACCATATTTTTCTGAATCCCTTTGATCACGATTTCTTCCCCTTTCAAAAAGGCTCTGTCCTCAGTATTGTACTCCCGGGGGGCCGATATTCAGAAAAAAGGAAAATCTTCCCGCAAAGGGGTACGTTTTTCCCGCGAGGCGAAAAATAAAGCGAAAGGAAAGAGCCGGTCTGTTTTCAGGCCGGAGACTCCCGAATTATGAAAGCTGTCATCATGGCCGGTGGGGAAGGGCGGCGCCTTCGTCCCATTACCGAGAGAATGCCAAAGCCTCTGGTTCCCGTCGCGTCGGTTCCCGCCATCGTGCGGATTCTCCGCCTTCTCCTAGAAAGCGGAATCACCGAGGCCGCCGTCACGACCGGCTATCTGGCCGACCGGCTGGAGAGGAAGCTCGGAAAGGAATGCGAAGGGGTTGCCCTCACCTATTTCCGGGAGGAAACGCCCCTCGGCACCGCCGGCGGCGTTTTGCGTACCAAAGAGTTTCTCGGGGAGGAGGATTTCGTCGTTATAAGCGGAGACGCGGTGAGCGAGGCCGATATCAAGGGGGCCGCCGAGGCCCGCCGTCGTCTTGGCGCCGAGGCGCTGATTCTGCTCTCCCACGCCGAGGATCCGGGGGAATACGGCGTCGTCCTCTGCGACCGGGAGGGGCGGGTCACCGGCTTTTCCGAAAAGCCGTCTCTGTCCGGGACCTATTCCGACACGGTGAACACCGGCATTTACTTCTTTTCCCCCGCCGTCCTCTCCCGGATTCCCGAGAACGTCCCCTACGATTTCGGCAAGGATCTCTTTCCCGCCATGCTTGCCGCCGGCGCTTCCCTCTTCGGAAAAACCGACCCCGGCTACTGGTGCGACGTCGGCGACGCCGACTCCTACTACCAGGCCAATATGCGGCTGACCGGCGGAAAAACCGCCCTCGGGGACGCTTGCCGAGTGAGCGGCGAGACGATCGCCTCGGTTCTGATGGACGGCTGTACGGTGGGGGCCGGGAGCCGGATTTTCTCCTCCGTCCTCTGCGAAAACGTCAAAATCGGAGAGGGCTGTGAAATCGGGCCGGGGTGCGTTATCGGCGCCGATTCCGTCCTCGGCGACCGGGTAACGCTCATGAGCGGAACAAAGCTCCCGGCGGGGAGCCGTCTTCCCGAGGGAACCGTTCTCCGCTCCGGCACGGCCACGGCGGAGGGAATTTCCGCCTCTTCTCTTCTCGGCGGGAACGGACTTCTCCTCCCCGCGCCCCTTCTGACGCCCTCCCTCGCCGTCCGCATCGGCGGCGCCCTTGCCGAGGCCTGCCGGGGTGGGAAAATCGGCCTGCTCCACGACGGCGGCGAAGAGGCCGCAAGGGCGGCGGCAGCCCTTCTGCGCGGAATCCGGGTTCATGGCGGGGAGGTACTCTTCCTCGGCAAGGGCTTTGAGGCGGTCGCCTCCTACGCTGCCCTGAAGGAAGGGCTTGCCCTGTCCCTCTTTCTGCGCCTTGAAAACGGGACGGCCTCCCTTGCCCTCTTTGACAAGACCGGCCTTTATCCGAAGCGGGATTTTGAGCGGCGCTTTCTCGCGGCCTTCACCTGCGAGGAGCCGGTCAGCCGGGAGCGAAGCAAAAATGCCGCCGAAAGTACCTTTACCGAAGCTTCCTATTTTCCCATGCTGACGAAAAACCGCTGTGAGCTGGAGGGCTTCCCGGTGGCCGTCACAAGGGAGAATCCCGCCTCGCTCCTTCTCACCCGCGCCCTTCTTGAAAAGGGAGGACGCTTCCTGCCGGGCGGCCTTTCCTTCACGGTGAGCGACGACGGCTTTTCCCTCCTCGCCGAGCAGAACGGCTTCACCGCCGACGACTGGCACGTAAAGGCCCTGCTCCTGCGCTACCTGATCCGGGATCGGGTTGCCCTTCCCGCCACCTCCCCGGCGCTTCTTTTCGACCTCTGCGGGAGCCGCGGAAGACTCTACACCCACTGTCCCTCCGGGGAGGAGGAGGACGGCGCCCGCGCCGACGCCTCTCTTCATCCCGAGCTGATTCACGCCTGTGCGGCGGCCATGGAGCTGGCGGGGCTTGTCTCCGCCTCCGGAAAAAGCCTGAAGGAGCTCTCCTCCCACGTCCCGAAATTCGCCTTCGACAGCGAGGATTTTCTCACCGACGCCTCCCACCGCCTCGGCATTCTCCCGCTCCTCGGGGAGCCCGACGGGGACGGCGTCAAGGCGGACTATTCCCGCGGCTCGGTTCGCATCGTCCCCTCCCGTGGGGGCTACCGGCTCTACGCGGAGGCGGCGTCGGGGGAATACGCAAGGGAGCTTCTCTCCCTCTCCCGCAAGGAAATTGAGAGGAGAATCCGGGAAAACCGGCCCTAATGAAAAGCGCCGAAAAGCCCCCAACCTCAAACGAGATTGGGGGCTTTTGACTGGCGGCGGTCATGTCTTCCGCCGCCTTTTTGTATTTGAAAAAGCCTCTGCCCGGCTCCCGGGCTATTTTTTCACGGTGACAAGGAATGCTCCCGTGTTGTCGGGCGAGATGACCGCCTCCGAAAACTCCTCCGGGAGAAAAATCCTTCCCTCCCCGTCGGGCTCCTGCCTTGAAAGGAGGTATCCCTCGGCCTCGTACCAGACGCCCGGCTCAAAACCGGCAAGATATTCTTCAAGGGTCAGACGGTTGTTGTAGATAATCTTCGCGTGCGGCTCCCCCACGTAACGGATATGCCACGGCTCGTACTTCATGCCGGTTTCCTTTTTCCCGAAGGAGGGATAGCGAATGATAAAGCCGTATTCCCAGCAATGGGAATTGACAAAGCGGCCCGCTTCCGACTTGATGAAGCCGAACCCCGCGTAATATCTCACGTAAACGTCAAGGCCGAGGCCGGTCTGATGCTCGCTGGCTCCCGGCCGGTTTGCCGTCGAGGGATCCTTTTCGTAGAGCTCCTTCTGTTCCTCCTCCTCCCGGAAGGAGCTTGACACAAAGAGCCGACTCCCGGTCTCCTTCTCCACCGCCTCCGAAAGCCTCCCGTAGGCTTCCTCCGCGCATTCGTTGATCGGCACCTCGGTATCCCTGTAGAAGGTCAGCGCGGGGGAAAAATCCTCCGGGAGAGGATAACCTTCGTTGACCAGCAAAAGGCTTTGATCGAGTGTCACCCGGGGATCCTCTCCCCACGCCGTGGGGATTCGTCCCTCGGTTTTTCCCGGGCCGGCCTCCTTTACCGCCACCTTTCGGCATCTCACGCCGAGCGTTTCCCCTGCGATATAGAGCCAATGCGGATTCCTTCCGAGCAAAACACCGACCGCAAGGGCGACGGCCAACAGGCAGGAAAGGGTAAGGATGACGACCTTCGTTTTCTTCTTCACTTTATGAAATCCTCTTTTTCTTCTTATGATTCTTTTCCGCCGTCCAGCGGAGGGAAAGAGAACGGGAACACGCTTTTCCCCGACAATCGGGCGGGAAAAAGAGGCGGAGAAATCCAAAAGCACGGCGGCAAAGGCGTTTTTTTGCGTCCTTCGTGTCTTCACGCCTTCCGCGCTCTTCACGTCTTCTGCGTCTTTCGTGTTCTTCGCTTCCTTCACGCTCTTCGCGCTTCCGCGTCCTTCGCGTCTTCCATTCCCGGCGTTTCCACATTTTCTTTTTCATTATTGTAGCCCTTTTTTGTGAACAAATCTACCGCCGCTTCCCTTTCCCCGAGCATCCCGACGGCCCGGCTCTTTAAAAGTTGCTGTAGAGCGGGCGGGATTCTCCCCCGGGAAATCGTCATATCGCCTCTTGACTTTTGTTTTTTCCGTAGTATAATAAATAGGATTAAATTCAAATGGCAAAAGAAAAAAGGAACCCCCTCCATGGAATTTGACGTCATCAACATTTTATATTACTGCGCAGTCATTCTTCTCAGCACCAAGGTGCTCGGTATGTTCACAAGGAAAATCGGCCTCCCGCAGGTGGTCGGCATGATTCTCGCCGGGCTTCTCATCGGCCCCTCCCTCCTCGGGCAGATCTGCCCGGAAAAGTTTCAGGGGCTGATTCACCCCTCAAAAACCGAAATGGACGTTTTAAACAGCTTCTCCCAGATCGGTGTCGTCTTCATTCTCTTCTCAAGCGGCCTTGAAACCGACTTCCGGGAGCTGAAAAAGAGCGGCATCGCCGCCACCGCCATCGCCCTTGCCGGCGTGCTGGTTCCGGTTCTTCTCGGAACGGTCGGCTCCCTCTTCTTCATGGGAGGGCTGAGCGCCGCCCTCGTCCCCGCCAAGCTGATGAACGCCCTCTTCGTCGGCTGTATTCTCTCGGCAACCAGCGTCGGCATCACGGTGGAAACGATGCGGGAGCTCGGGAAGCTCAACACCAAGGTCGGCACCACCATTCTGAGCGCCGCCATCATCGACGACGTGCTCGGCGTCATCGCGCTCAGCATCATCACCGGTCTCGACGGACAGGGGAGCGTTCTTACGACTCTTCTCAAGGCTCTCGGCTTCTTCGCCTTCACCGTCGGAACCGGCTTCCTCCTCCGCCTCCTCTTCAAGCGGCTGGTTCGCCTCTATCCCCACAAGCGCCGCACCAGCATTTTCGCCATCGCCATGTGCTTTTTCTTCGCCTACTGCGGGGAAAAATTCTTCGGAATCGCCGCCATCACCGGGGCTTATATGGCGGGACTGATGCTCTCGGGGCTTGACGACACCTCCTTCGTCGACCGGAAGGTCGTCGTCAGCGGCTACATGATTTTCACCCCCATTTTCTTCGCCTACATCGGCATCAGCGCCGATTTCAGCAGCTTCTCGCTCTCCGGCCTCCTCTTCGCCCTCGTCTTCGTCGTACTCGGAATCGTCGGAAAAATCCTCGGCTGTGGGGCGGTGTCCCGCGCCTTCGGCTATTCCGCCAACGATTCGGTCACCATCGGCTGCGGCATGATTGCGCGGGGAGAGGTCGCGCTTGCCGTCTACGCCACCGGGCAGAGCCTCATCTGCTATGAGGACGGCGTTCTGACCGGCATCGACCCGCTGGTCGCCACCATCTGCCTGATCGTCATCTCCTCCATTCTCTGCCCCGTATTTTTGAAGCTTCTGTTCAAAAAGCACTCCGGCGGCGAGCTGTCGCAGAAGGGCCCCAAGGTGCGTATCTCCTCCGAGGCCATCGAGAACGTTCACAGCGAGCTGAACGCCGAAAAGGACTCCTGAGCGCGGGGGCTTTCCCGCCGAAAAGACAAAACCGCCGCTTCCGATCCCGGAAAACGGCGGTTTTTCTTTTGTTTTTGCTTTCGGCCCGTCGGGCGGGGTTCTTTGCAGGACGGCTTTTAAGCGGAGCCCTGCGGAACCCCTCTCACGGTGGTAGCCTCTGCGGATGTGTACCCCCGCGCGTGGCGTTCTTTCGTCAAACGGTACACTGCAACGGCGGCTTTTGAAAAACGGAGACCTTGCGGAGCCCTTCAAACGGCGGCCTCTGCAGATGCGTAGTTCTTTGTCAAACGGCGCTTCCCGCAAGACGGCGGCCCTGTCGGGGGCCTTTATTCCAGATCCTCGCTTCTGTTCACGACCATTTCCATATACTGCTGTTTCGTGATGAGAACGTTTCTCGGCTTCTGCCCATCCGGGCCGCTGACAAAGCCTCTCTTCTCCATCTCGTCGATCAGCTTGGCGGCGCGCCCGTATCCGAGGGAAAGCCGCCGCTGGATCAGCGAGGTGGAAATCTTTCCGCTTTCAAGCGCCAGCTCGATCGCCTTGCGGAGCATCGAATCGCCGCCCTCATCCTCGTCGTCATCGGACAGGGCTCCCTTCTTGCCGTTTCCGCAGGCCGCGGCCGCGCGGTCGATGCTGTCCATGATATCCTCGCTGTATTCCGCCACCCCGTCGTTGTGCTCCCGGATGAAGGACACGACGTCCTCAACCTCTTTTTCGCTCACAAAGGCGCCCTGCACGCGGATCGGCTTCAAGGCGCCGACCGGCGCGTAAAGCATATCGCCGCGCCCGATCAGCTTTTCGGCTCCCACCATATCCAGAATGACGCGGGAGTCGGTCTGAGAGGCGACCGTAAAGGCGATCCGGGAGGGAATATTACCCTTGATCAGGCCGGTAATCACGTCCACCGAGGGCCGCTGTGTGCCGATGATCAGGTGCATTCCGGCGGCTCTCGCCTTCTGCGCCAGACGGCAGATCGATTCCTCGACGTCGTCGGGCGCCGTCATCATCAAATCGGCAAGCTCGTCGATGATGATGACGATCTGAGAAAGAACCTCCCGGTCGGGATCGCCCTCCATCACGCTGTTGTAGCCCCTCAGATCGCGGACGCCCACCTCTTCGATCAGCTCGAAGCGTCTCTCCATCTCGGTCACCGCCCAGTGGAGCGCCCCGGCGGCCTTCTTGGGGTCGCTGACGACGGGAACCAGCAGATGCGGCAGGCCGTTGTAAATGTTCAGCTCCACCTTCTTCGGGTCGATGAGGATCAGCTTGACCTCCTCCGGCGTGCTCTTATAGAGCAGGCTGGTAATCATGCTGTTGATGCAGACCGATTTTCCCATACCGGTGGCGCCGGCGATGAGAAGATGCGGCATTTTCGCGATGTCAAGGAAGACCGGCTCCCCGGCGACGTCGACGCCGAGGGAAACGTTGAGGTGGCTCGGCGCCTCACGGAAGGTTTCGGTATCGACCAGCTCCCGCAGGTAGACGGTGGAAACTGTCTTGTTCGGCACCTCGATGCCGACCGCCGCCTTGCCGGGAATCGGCGCCTCAATCCGGACGCCGGGCGTGGCAAGATTCAGGGCGATATCGTCGACGAGATTGGCGATGGAGCGGACGCGGACCCCCTCCTCGGGAGCCAGCTCATATCTTGTGATGGCCGGGCCACGGGAGACGTTGACGATGCGGGTCCGGACCTTGAAGCTTCTCAGCGTTTCGACCAGCCTCACGGCGTTGGTGTGAAGCTCTTCGCTGATATCGACGTTTTTGGGGGAAACGTTCCGGGTAAGAAGGGTCACCGGCGGGAAAGCGTATTCCTTCTTGAGCGACTCCGCGCCTCCGTCCCCGACCGCCGCGGAACGGGAAATCTCAAGCTCCGCGCTCCGGCCCTCCGAAGCGTCGAGCAGGCGGCTCTGTTCAAGAGCCTTCGCCTTCTGCGCCTCCGCGAAGCGCTCGATGACGTCGACGCCGCTGCTGGGATCGGTGAAAATGGCTTTGAGGTCGGCATTTTCCCTTTCTCCACCGACCGGAAGAACCGACTCGGGGCGCCTTGTGAGCTTTCCCGTCGAGAGGGGCTTTACCTTCTCGACACTTCCCCCGACAGTCTCAGAGGAAGAACGCTCCTCCTCTTTCCGATCCTTTTCGGCCTCTGTTCCTTTTTCTGCGGAGGCTTCCTTTTCTGTCGGCTTTTCCTCCGATTCTTCTGTCTGACCCTCTCCGACCTCAACGTCGGGGTCGAAGCGTCTGCGATCGACCGGGTCTCGGCGCACCGTGTCGAAATGCTCCTCCTCCGAGGCCGAACGGGAGCGGAAATAGCGCTTTCTCTCCTCCCGCTTCGACTCGGAAGCGGCCTCTTCCGCCTTTTTCTCCTTCCGTTTACGGTACCGGTAGGCGGCGAAAATGTAAATGGAGTAGGGCGTCAGGCCGAACATAAAGAGGCCGAACACCGTAATGGCGGTAATTCCGATGATATGCGCGCCGACGATTCCCGTCAGCTTATACAGCGCCCACCCAAAGAAGCCGCCGATCACGCCGCCTCCGTGCAGGTGCTGACCGCTCTCCCAGAAGACCTTCAGATTGAAGACTCCGGAGCCCTTTGTCCAGAGGTGAATCATGGCCGAGAGGAAGATGAAGAACACCGCCTCGTAGATCAGGCGGAATTTCAGCGTTCCGTTCCGGATTTCCTTCCGCCACGTAAGGGCGAGGAGGAGGAGAAGCGGGGGAATGGAGAGAGCGCCGCCCCCGAACAGTCCGTAGAAAAGGGCCCGCAGTCCTCTCCCGACCAGCCCGGTAAGGTTGCGGGAAAGAAAACCCACGAGGAGAAAGAGGGCGACGGCCATGAGAAGATAGGGAAAAACCTGATGGAAGGTGGTATCGGCCGGATTTTTCGCCGACGGACTTTTTTCCTTCTCGGAGCCGGTCTTTCCCTCCGTCCCGGACTTTGCGGTTTCTTCGGTTTTTGACGTCTTTTTCTTTTTTTGTTCCGGCATAATTCTGACCCTCGGCAGGAACGGGCTTCCGCACCTGCCGGAATCTCCTTTCATAGGATGGGATATCGTTCTGACGGCGGGGAGATTAGCCGAAAATCACGGCGAGGAGTCCCACAATCACGCAGTAGAAAGAGAAAATTTTAAAATCCGTTTTCTTTGAAATGTAAACGAGGAGCTTCATCGCAATCACGCCCGTCACCGCCGCCGCCGCCATGCCGCAGGCGTAGGAAGCGATATCGGAGGCAGGAACCGGGTTACTTAACATATCGGGAATCTTGAAGACGTTGGCCCCCAGAATCGCCGGGATCGAGAGGATGAAGGAAAACTTGACGGCGAACTCACGGGAAAAGCCGCAGAGGCGGGCCCCCGTGATCGTCGAGCCGGAGCGGGAGAGCCCCGGCAGAATCGCGCAGAGCTGGCAGAGTCCGACGGCAAGGGCGTTTTTCGGCTTCATATCGTCGAGCTCCCGCGTTCCCTTGGAAATCCGGTCGGAGAGGAAGAGAACGACGCCGTTGAAAATCAGGATGCCGCCGACAATTTTCGTGTAGGAAGCGAGCGCCTCCACCGAATCGTTGAGGAAGACGGCGGCGACAAGGGGCAGCGTGGCGATCAGAAGGAAAAGCACCATGCGCTCCTTTTCGTCGTAATCCTTCAGCTTGAATTTCCCGTGAAACGCCTTCCCCAGCATCCGGAAAAAGGCGGGAATCAGCGGGAAGATATCTTTCCTATAGACAATCAGCACCGCGACGAGCGTGGCGAGATGAAGAAGAACCGTAAAGGTGAAATAATCGGCCTCAATGTCGGACATATGAAGCAGCCCCCGCGCAATGGCCAGGTGTCCCGAGCTTGAGACCGGAAGGAACTCCGTCAGTCCCTGAATGATTCCGAAGAAGATTGCAGATACTATATTCAATACCAGATACCATCACTTTCCGTTGTAAATTTGTTTTTTCGACCGGCTATTATATTATAATACCAGATTTTTTTAAAAATTACAAGAGGGCAAAGGGCTCCCATGAAGAAAAAAGGAAAAGAAATTGCATTTTTTCTCCTCCTCGGCGGGGCGGCGGGCTTTTTAAACGGCTTCCTCGGCACCGGCGGAGGCATTCTCCTCCTCTTCGGTCTGCTTTTTTGGCGGAAAAAGGAAGGGGAAGAGGGAGAGGAGCGGGATCTTTTCGCCACCGTCGCCGCCGTCACGGCGGTGTTTTCCCTGATTTCCTCTTTCATCTATTTTGCCAAGGACTCTTTCCCTGTCGGGCAAGCGCTGAAATTCTGCCTCCCCGCGCTTGTCGGGGGAGCCGTCGGCGCATGGCTCCTCGACCGCGTCCCGGCCAACGTACCGAGAAAAATCTTCTCCGCCGTGACGCTTATCGCCGGGCTTCTGATGATTTTCCGGTAAGGGCATTACCCGCGCGGAGTCTTACATTCTCCCCTCATGAAGGAAAGAACCGTCTGATAGTCGCGGCTCCCCTCCTCCATGGGGACCGGTCGCCACTCGGTGTTGCGGCTTCCGGTATATTCGTAGACGGGAATGATGCGGGAATCCTCGTAGAGGATTTCCCCTTCACAGACCGTCAGAAGCTTCTGATAAATCACAGTGAACCGGTCGTCGGTGGGAGAGCCGCCGAAGATGAAATTGCCGAGGGAGTAGACGATGTCGGCCCCGTGATAAGTTTCAATCGGCTGAAGAACGTGGGGATGGTTGCCGATGACAAGGTCGGCCCCGGCGTCGACCAGCTTGCGGGAGGCCCGCACTCTCCATGCGTCGGGTTCGTATTTCCGTTCGGTTCCCCCGTGGTAGTAGATAATCTGATAGTCAGAGATCTTTTCAAGCTCGGCGAGCTTTCCCGAGAGGGCCACCGTGCGATATTCTCCCCACATACCCGTCATATAGACGGCGATTTTCACCCCGTACTTTTCAAAAATCACCGGATGGTCGGAGTCGCCCCAGAGAACACCGGCCTCCTCCAGCGCCTTTTTGGTATCCTCCGCCCCCGCCGTTCCGTAGTCGCCGCTGTGGTTGTTGGAGACCGAAACGGCCTCCACGCTTCCCGCCGTGAAAACCTGCGCGTTTTTCGCGGGGCTTTTATACCAATAGGCGGGGGAATAGTTCTTATAGACCTCGGTAAGGGGCCGGTCGGTAAAGACATTTTCGCAGTTTCCGACCGTGAAGTCGTCGGAGGAAAAAATATCGTACACTCCCGAGAAGAAGTGGGAGGGATCGACCGTCTCCGCTACGCCGTTGAAGGTTTTGGGGCCGGTTTTCCCTTTGAAGGAGGCGATCATGCAGTCCCCGACGAAGGAGAGCACGATGGTGTGAAGCGCCTGCGGAGGCTCCCATTCGGTCGGCTCCGCTCCGAGGTGAGGGGAAGCCTCCGGCTTCCCACCGTCGGGGGCAAGAGGCACCGCCGGACGGTCGACCGCATAGGCGACCGGATCGCTCGCCGTTCCGCATCCGAAAAAAACCGCGAGCAAAAGAGCGAGAAGAAGTGCCGCCGCAATTTTTCCCTTCATTTCCGTACCCCTTTCTCTTTTTGCCGTTTCCTCAAAGGCGGGAAGTCGAATCCGTCCCGCTCCTACTTAAGAGAAAGCGAAAAAGCTATCCTTCGATCTCCTCGAGTGAGAAATCCTCCCCGCCGTCCTCCGGCTCCTTTTTCTGAAAGACGGTTTCCCCGACGACGCTTTTGAAATCCGCCTCGGGATTCTGATAGAGAATGTTGAGAACCGAGAGATAATCGCGTAAAATTTCCCGTGGCGTCACCATCGTGTCGGCTCCCGTCCTGCTCAGGCACTCCTTGAGGAAGCTCGCCAGCTCCTCCTCCGTCACCCGGGGCTCCCAGCCGAAATTCATTCCGTGGAGCTTTGTAATCCTTGTGATCAGGGCGAAAAGCTCGTTGTCGGAGAGGCGGCGGAGACGGATCACCGGCCCCAGCATATCCCGGTATTCCCCGTTTCCGAAGCGGCCGTCGGCCAGACGGGAGCGGAGGGCTTCGTAGCTGAAGAGGCCCCGCCTTGTGTCCTCAAGAAAGGGCGGCGTCCCGCCGAGAAGGATTCCGAGCCCCGGAGCCCTTCCCTGAAGGGTGTCGTTGAACATCGAAAGAATCTTTTCGTAGTTGTTTTCCCGCCCGATCCGGTTGGGGATTTTATAGAGGTTGACGCACTCGTCGATGAAGACGATCAGGCCCTGATAGCCGATTTTCCGGACAAATTCCGCGTAGAGCTTGATGGTGTCGTACCAGTTGTCGTCGTTGATGATCGAGCCGACGCCGAGGTCGGCGCGCGCCTCCGTCTTCGTCGCATATTCCCCGCGAAGCCAGCGCATACAGCGGCTTTTTTCCTCCTCATCGTCTGAACAGGAGGCGCGGTAATACCTGTTCACCACCGCGGCGAAGTCAAAGCCTCCCACGTTATTTTCCAGCTCCCGCGACAGCGAGAAGACGCGGCGGGTCACCCCGTCCTCAAATTCCTTTGTGCCGGGGAGCGCACCGGAGGAGGCGACCTCCCCCTGCACGGAGGAGAGCCATTTGGCGATGATCTGCCCGAGCGCACCGCCCTCCGGCGAGGTCTTGGAGGCCATGTTGCGAATCAGCTCCCGGTAGGTGGCGATGCCGGTTCCCTTCCCACCGCAGATTCTTCTCTCAGGGGAGAGATCGCAGTCGGCGCAGATAAAGCCGCGCTCCAGCGCGTACCCCCGAATCAGCTGCATGAGAAAGCTCTTGCCGCTTCCGTATTTGCCGATGATAAAGCGCATCGAGGAGCCGCCGTCGCTCACCGTCTCAAGATCGGACAGAAGGGCTGCGATTTCGGCGTCCCGCCCGATGGCTATATAGGGCGCTCCCAGCCTCGGAACCACCCCCGCCGAAACCGACCCGATCAGGGAGGCAAGAATCCGTTTGGGTACCGTTATTTTTTCATCCATTCTTCGATCTCCTCTCTGTAGTCCTCAAGGACTGCATAGCCCTCTCCCGTCGGCTCCACCGCCGTATCGGAAAGAACCTCGTAGAGCGTCTCGTTGATTTTGTCGCAAAGCGCGTCGGGGAGAAGATTCTCCCGTCTGGCGACGGCGCGGAAGGCGGGAAGGTCTCCCCCCAAAAGCGCGCCGAGGGCCTCCCGGACCGCCGCGTCTCCGTCGGCTTTTCCGCCGGTTTTCCCGGAGGTCTTTTTGTCGATCTTTTCGTCGGTTTCCCCGGCGGTCTTTTCGTCGACTCTTCTGCCGATTTCCCCGGCAGTCTCTTCATCGGCCCTTTCGCCGGTCTTTTCCCCGGCTTTCTCAGCGGTCTTTTCGCCGGTCATCCCGTCGGTTTTTTCGTCTGCCGTCTGCCGGAAGGCATCGGCGCCTTCTTCGGTCTGCGGATTTCCGTCGCTTGACGGTTTTCCGCTACTTGACGGATTTCCGCCGCTTTCTTCCCCTTCGACAAGAAGCTCTGTCGTCTCCCACGCCTTTTCCTCCAGCGCTTTTGCGTAGTCGAGGGAAAATTCGCTGTGCTCCGCCTCGTAGAGCTTTTCGTATTCCTTTGCCTCCTCCTCTTCCGGGGAGAGCTTTTTGGCCTCCCTTTTGAGGGGCGCGAAATATTCGTCGATCCCCTTTTTCAGGGGAAGGGCAAGGTCTGGCGTGTGAAAGCGGCTCCGGATACCGAGCAGAGACCGCACCTGATTTTCCGCATATTTGACGGTGTTGGTCACCATATACCGGAGCTCCACCGAACGGGAGCAGGAGAGATATTCCAGTCGGATTTCCCTTTTTATCGGATAGGAGCAGACCGCCCCCGCATAGGCGATTCTTTTCACCTTGGCGGGCACCATCGCGCCGCTTCCGATGGGCGCAAACACCGTCTGCTTCCTCTTCTCCGCCTGCCCCACCGCGTAGAGGAAGGCGCCTTTGATATGCGTCTCAAACAAATCCTTCGTCTGCGGCGTGTAAAATTTTCCCTTCCGGAAATCGTAGCCGGAGGCATAGGCGAAGAGCGCCGAAGCAAAAGGAGAGGGGGAGGCCGGGTCATAGCCGACGTAAAACTCCTTGAGGGAGGCCTTTTCGGTAATGCTTCCGAGAAAATCTCCGTAGAGCTCCGCGGGCGGCGGAACGCGGTGAAGGAGACAATAATCGCAGAGCCATTCCGAGAGAATGCGGTCGAGATAGGGATAGGCCTTCCGATAGGCCCGCCAGAGGCTGCAAAGGAGCCTTGCCCCCTCCTCTCCCTTCACCCGATCGGGAAGGTTGAGAATTTCGTAGATAAAGAGGAGAAGGTAGGAATAGTCGACCGGCGGATATTCCCCACCCCGGACAAGGCTTCGCCAATAGAAATAATAGGAGAGCTGCGGAGGGGAAAGCTGCACGTACTGCGGCGTATAGGAGAAGAAGGGAACCGGCGCGCAGGGGGAGCCGCTTTCCTCAAAATAGGCCTCGGCGTCGGATAGAAACCGGCTGTAAAAGGAATATCGACAAGGGGGGATATAGACCGAAACCTTGCGGATCAGCGGATTCCCCTCCGGCGAATATTCTAAAACCGGCGACTCCGGATCGGCCTCTGCCCTCCCCGGATTTGCGGCGCCTCCGAAAAGGGGCGTCCCCTCGCCAACCGGAAATCTTTCGACCGGCGCGGTCGCGGTTTTGCTTTCGGCCTTTTTCAGGGCCTCCCGCGCAAGGAGGAGACGGTTTTCGGCGCTTTTGCCGGGCGCGGGCGCCGTGGGAAGGCGTTCCCCGTCCTCCCGGTGGGACTCTTCCCCCACCGAAACCGAGACGGTCACCCCCTCCGCCTCTGGGGCGGCTGCACCTGCCGAAACCGAAACAGATACGCCAACCGAAACCGGAGTAGGCGCTTCCCCATCGGATGACGGTTCGGCGAGGTCTTGAAGAGAAAGTTTCTCTTGAGGGATCCTCTCATCGGCGGCAAAATCCCCGCCGTTTGATGAGGAAGCGGCGATTTCGCGCGAGGGGATGGCCTCTTCCTTTAAGGAGGCCTCGGCCTTTCCCTCTTGGGGGAAAAAAATTTCCACCGCCTCGGTATCGGAGGAGAAGGGGGCCCGGCCCTTGCGCTTGGGAAGCATTCCCTCAATATCCCAGAAGCTGTCGGCAAGGGAGAGCCTGTCGTCTCTCTTTTCCTTCATCGGCTCCCCTCCGTTCTTCCGTTTTTTTCGGTATTTCTTATCTTATTATTTTACCACAGAAACGTCGGGCTGTCAATGGGAGAAAAAGTCGAAAATGCGGGACGCGCGTTTTTTCCGCGCTGTTTTTCGCATGGTATTTTTTCCCTTCCTTTTTTCGCGAAAGGCGAAAAGCCGCTATTCAGTCAAAAACCTCTTTCAGCGCCGAAAGCTGTTCCCGCCTGCTCACCGAGGTAATCGGGAGAATCGAGGCGTCATAGCCGGTGAGAATTTTGAGAAGGAGGCAGGCCTGCGTTGACTTACCGGAGGCCTTCGCCTCGGCAGAAAGCTCTTCCCAGAGCCTGTCGTTTTCGCGGTTCCCGTACCGTTTTCTCAGCGTTTCGGTCAGCGCCCCGGCCGCACGCTTTTCAAAATATCCCTTCGCCGTCGCGCCGTAGGGGATAAAGGTCATGCCGGTCTTACGGAAAAGCGACAGATCGGCGTCCTCAAAGAGCACCAGCGTCGGATCGGGAAGCGCCGGGCAACCGGGATTTTCTTTGGCGGGTGACCAGCGGTTCGACACGGCGGAAAAGCCGGTAATTCCCTTCTCTTTTGCATAGGCGTCGGCCTCTTCGAGCCGGGCGGCGCTGTAATTGGAGGCCCCGTAGAAGCGGAGCAGTCCCTCCTTTTTCAGCTCCTCCATCCACGTAAGGATCTCCCCGATCGGAAGGGTCGGGTCGTCTCTGTGGAGCCAGTAGAAATCCACCGTTTCAAGCCCCAGCGTCCGCAGGCTTTCCTGAAGGTCGTGCCGGATGCAGTCCTTTCTCACCCGCGACACACTCCGGTCGGAAAAGGAATAGTGGCCGCCCTTGGTGGCGATCACTACCCGTCCCTTGGCCCCTCGGGAGGAGAGCCAGCGCCCTAAAATTTTCTCGCTTATATTCTCGCCGTGGGGCAGCCATCGACCGTAAACGGCGGCGGTATCGAGAAAATTCCCGCCGAAATCGCGGTATTCGTCAAGAATACGGAAGGACTCCTCCTCGGTGAGGGAATCGCCGAATTTGTCGGCGCCGAGGCAAACGGGAGATACGATAAGCTCGGTTTTCTCTATTTTGAACGCTTTCATGAAGACTCCGCCTTTCTAACCGGAAAGTAGCGGCTTTCCGCCTCCGGCCCTGTCCCTATGATACCATAAAATCCCCCGTCTGTCAACCTTTCGCGCCGGCCCCGGGCGGGGGTCTTCTCGCCTTTTTTCCTCTTTTTAGAGAAATTCGAGATTCTTCGGGCGAAGCTTTCTGTGAGCTTTTGGGGGCCTCTTTCGGGAAAGCGTTTCCGGGAAGCCCAGACTTTTTTCCGGGATTTTCTCTTTTTTTCAAAAAGGTCTTGCATTTTCTTATAAAAAGGGTTATAATAAAAAGGTACAAAAACGAACGCGGGGGAGCCTGTAAACAGGCTGAGAGGAAGGTATGACCTTCGACCCTTCCACCTGATTTGGATCATGCCAACGTAGGGATGCGGAAAAACCGGAATCGAAACAGGCGGGGCGTCGTGCGGCGGCCCGCGCTCTTTTTTGAGGGCTTTCCTTCCGCGCACAGAGCCGCGAAACACAAAATTTCCCACGAACCCTGCACGGCATCAGGCACAGGGGAACAAAGTGTAAAAGGCCCCCACGCCGAAAAGCAAGGCCTCCTGTCGTCAGACCCGAACCGTAAACCGCAAAATTCCCCGGATTTTTCCTCCGGTTTTTATGAAAGGACCCCGTTATGGTAAAAATCAACGGCATTTCTTACGACCTCGCCGGGAAAACTGTCGCCGACTATCTTGCCGGAACCGACTTCGGCCCGAACCGCATCGCCGTCGAGAGAAACGGCGTCATCGTCCGACGCGCCGACTATGCCTCAACCGTCCTCAACGACGGGGACGTCGTCGAAATCGTCCGTTTTGTCGGGGGCGGCTGAGCCGCTGAATGCCCGCCGGGAAAAGGCCTCTAAAAAGGGGCGCCCGGCCAAAGAATCCGAAATCCACTTGAAAGAAGAGAAGACTATGCAGACAAACGATACCCTCCGCCTCGGCGGAAAGGAATTTTCCTCCCGCTTCATTTTAGGCTCCGGAAAATATTCCATGAAGCTGATTGAAGCGGCCGTGCGTGACGCCGGTGCCGAAATCGTCACCCTTGCCGTCCGCCGTGCCAACACCCGCGAGCAGGAAAACATCCTCGACTTTATCCCCAAAACCGTCACGCTTTTACCGAACACCTCCGGAGCGAGAAACGCCGAGGAGGCGGTGCGCATCGCCCGGCTGGCGAGGGAGCTCGGGTGCGGGGACTTCGTGAAAATCGAAATCATGCGGGACAGCAAATATCTGCTCCCCGACAACGCCGAAACGGTCAAGGCGACCGAAATTCTCGCCAAAGAGGGCTTTACCGTCCTCCCCTATATGTTCCCGGATCTGAACGTCGCGCGGGATCTTGAGAGCGCCGGGGCCGCCGCCGTCATGCCGCTGGCTTCTCCCATCGGCTCAAACCGGGGCCTTGCGGCGGGGGATTTCATTCAGATTCTCATCGACGAAATCTCCCTTCCCATCATCGTGGACGCCGGCATCGGCTGTCCTTCTCAGGCCTGCCGGGCGATGGAAATGGGGGCCGCCGCCGTCATGGCCAACACCGCCCTCGCCACCGCCGGGGATCTTGCGGGGATGGCCGCCGCCTTCCGTTTAGCCATTGAGGCAGGCCGAAAGGCTTACCTTGCCGGGTTGGGCCGGGTACTGAGCCGCGGCGCTTCCTCCTCCGACCCGCTGACCGGATTTTTGCGCGATTGAGAGGGGCTTTTCATGGACAACCGTTATTTCGTCGACTCGGAATTTCTCTCCCCCGCCGCGCTGGAAAAGAAGCATCGGCTGGAGCAGGATCCCGCCTCCCGCGCCGATCCCATGGCCTATCTTCCCGGGATGGAGGACATTCACTCCGATCTGAGCCAAAGGGTTCTTTCCCGCGTCGCCGCCTTCCGGCCCGAGGCCTACTCCGCACGGGAGGTGCGGGCGGCTCTTTCCCACCGGGTGAGGAACGAGGAGGATCTGATGGCCCTGCTCTCTCCGGCGGCGGAGCCCTTTCTTGAGGAGATGGCACTTCTTGCCAAGGAGGAAACCAGCCGTCATTTCGGCAACACCGTCTATTTCTTCACCCCTCTTTATATCGCCAACTACTGCGAAAACTACTGCGTTTACTGCGGCTTCAACTGCTACAACCATATCCGCCGCATGAAGCTGAACGAGAAGCAGATTGAGCGGGAGATGAAGGTCATTGCCGACAGCGGCATGGAGGAGATTCTTATCCTGACGGGGGAAAGCCGAGCCGAAAGCGACCTTGCCTACATCGGACAGGCCTGCCGGACGGCCCGTACCTATTTCCGGAACGTCGGGCTTGAAATCTATCCCGTCAACACCGAGGAGTACCGGTTCTTGCATGAATGCGGCGCCGATTACGTCACCGTCTTTCAGGAAACCTACGATATCAAGAAGTACGAAACCCTCCACCTGCTCGGGCACAAGCGCGTCTGGCCCTACCGCTTCGACGCGCAGGAGCGCGCCCTTCTCGGCGGAATGCGGGGAGTGGCCTTCTCGGCGCTGCTCGGCCTTTCGGATTTCCGAAGGGACGCCCTCGCCACCGCTCTTCACGCCTGCTATCTGCAAAAGAAATACCCGTGGGCGGAGATTTCCCTCTCCTGCCCCCGCCTCCGTCCCATCATCAACAACGAAAAAATCGGCCCGCAGGACGTAGGGGAAAAACAGCTCTGTCAGATTCTCTGCGCCTACCGGCTCTTTCTTCCCTTTGCCGGCATCACGGTATCCTCCCGCGAAAGCGCCGCCTTCCGCAACGGCATTGTAAAGATTGCGGCGACCAAGATTTCCGCCGGGGTTTCGACCGGCATCGGCGACCATGAGCGGAAATACACCGGAAAGCAGGATCATGAGGAAGGGGACGGACAATTTGAAATCAGCGACGGCAGGAGCTTCGGGGCCATGTACCGGGACATGGAGGAGGAAGGCCTCCAACCCGTCGTCAACGACGCCCTCTATGTTTGACGTTTTCTGTGTCACCTCCCGCACCCTCTGCAGGGAGAATTTTGCGGAGCGCATAGAGGCTATCGCCGCCTGCCGCCCGCGCGGGATTGTGCTGAGAGAAAAGGATCTTTCGGAGGAGGACTATTTTGCCCTCGCCGCAAGTCTTCTCTCCCTCTGCCGCCGCTTCGGCACGCCACTTATCCTTCATTCCTTCCCCGACGTCGCCCTCCGTCTGGGGGTCACGTCTCTGCACCTTCCCCTCCCGGCCCTCCGTTCCCTCCCGAAAGAAAAAAAGGCGTTTTTTACCGAAATCGGAGCCTCCTGCCACTCGGTGGAGGAGGCAAAAGAGGCGGAGAGGCTGGGCTGTACCTATCTCTTCGCCGGGCACATTTTCCCCACCGACTGCAAAAAGGGCCTCCCCGGCCGGGGGCTTGATTTCCTCCGCGCCGTCCTCTCCCAAACGGCCCTCCCCGTCTACGCCATCGGAGGAATTGGCCCGGAAAACGTTTTCTCTGTCAAAAAGACCGGCGCCGCCGGCGTCTGCGTCATGAGCAGCCTCATGACCTGCCCCTCAGCGGCGGAATATCTTTCTTCTCTCAGGGAGGCCGCCCATGAAGCTTGAAAAGAAAAATCTCCTCCTCTACGCGGTGACCGACCCGGTGCGGAAAGGAAAAAAGTCTCTTGAGGAGCAGGTGGAGGAAGCCCTGCGGGGCGGGGTCACCATGCTCCAATTCCGCGATAAGGAAGCGCCTTCGGAGGAATTTTGCGAAAAGGCCTCTCGCCTGCTCTCCCTTTGCCGCCGATACGGCGTCCCCTTGATTGTCAACGACCGGGTGACCGAGGCCCTGCGAATCGGGGCCGACGGCGTCCACGTCGGGCAGGAGGACGCAGCGGTGCGCGAGATCCGGCGACTGGCCGGGGAAGACTTCATCATCGGCGCGACGGCCAAAACCGTGGCTCAGGCAAGAGAGGCCGAGCGTCAGGGCGCCGATTATCTCGGCGTCGGCGCGGTTTTCCCTTCCCCCACGAAGAAAAACGCCATCCGCATTACCCCGGAGTTGCTCGGTGACATCTGCCGCTCGGTTTCCATTCCCGCCGTCGCCATCGGCGGAATCAACCTCTCCAATCTCCCGGCCCTGCGGGGCGGGGGAATGGCGGGAATCGCCGTCGTCTCCGCCCTCTTTGCCAGGGAGGACGTAAAGACCGCCGCCGAGGAGCTGAAACGTGGGATTCTTTCCCTGCTGGATGAGGAGAGGACCGACGGAAAGTACTGACGCCTCCCGGAAAAACCCGAACGCCGCCGCAATTTCAAATTCTCAGGAACGGAAACCGGAACGGCGCGGGGAGCGAAACGACCACCCCCAAAAATTCACAGAAAGGAACCGCCATAAAGATGAAAACGCTTCTCACAATCGCCGGGAGCGACAGCAGCGGCGGCGCCGGCATTCTGGCGGACGTCAAGACCGCGACTGTCCACGGCGTCTTTGCCACCTGCGCGATCACGGCGCTGACTGCCCAGAACACCACCGGCGTCTTTGCCGTTTCGGAGGTGTCCCCGGAATTTCTGAGACAGCAGCTCGACGCGGTGTTCACCGACATTCCCCCCGACGCCGTGAAAATCGGCATGATTCCCTCGGAGGCCCTGATCCAAATCGCCGCCGAACGGCTTACCTTCTACCGCGCGGAGCATATTGTGCTCGACCCCGTCATGGTCGCGACAAGCGGCGCCTCGCTGAGCCGAGCGGGGGCAACCGAAGCCCTCATCGAATCCCTTCTTCCCCTCGCCGAGGTCGTCACCCCCAACCTCCCGGAGGCGGAGGTCTTGTCGGGGATTCAAATCTCCTGTCGGGACGATATGGAAAGGGCGGCGAAAAGAATTCTTGAAAGAGGCGCGCGCGCCGTCCTCTGCAAGGGAGGACATCTCCCCGACGGCGCCGACGATTTTCTCCTTGACGGGGAGGGGAGCCACTGGTTCCGCTCCGAAAGGATCGAAAATCCGAACACGCACGGAACCGGCTGTACCCTCTCCTCCGCCATCGCCTCCCGCCTCGCCTCCGGCTTCTCTCTCAGGGAGGCAATCTCCCTCGCCAAGGCCTATCTCACCGGCGCCCTTTCCTCCGGGCTGAAGCTCGGGAAGGGAAACGGCCCGCTCGACCACACCTATCTTCTTCACAAAATCAATCCGGACGCCGCACAGCCCGGCCCGGGAAAGGAAACGAAGCTATGAGAACTTACCGCACCCAGATGGAGGCCGCCCGCAAAGGCCTGATCACCCCCGAAATGAAGCTTGTCGCCGAAAAGGAGGGACGCGAACCGGAATTTATCCGGGAACGCCTCGCCAAAGGAACCGTCGTGATCCCCGCCAACGTCAACCACACCTCCCTCTCCGCCGAGGGGATCGGGGAGGGTCTCCGCACCAAAATCAACGTCAACCTCGGCATTTCCGGGGACTGCAAGGATTACGGCGTGGAGATGCAGAAGGTCGACACCGCGCTGAAATACGGCGCCGAGGCCATTATGGATTTAAGCAACTACGGAAAGACCAACACCTTCCGGCGGGAGCTGATTGCCAAATCCCCGGCGATGATCGGCACCGTCCCCATGTACGACGCCATCGGCTATCTTGAGAAGGATCTGCCGCAGATTACCGCGGAGGACTTTCTGAAGGTCGTCCGCGCCCATGCCGAGGAGGGCGTCGACTTCATGACGATTCACGCCGGGATCAACCGCCGCGCCGTCGAGGCCTTCCGCCGCGACAAGAGACGGATGAACATCGTTTCCCGCGGGGGCTCCCTGCTCTTCGCGTGGATGATGATGACGGGAAACGAAAATCCCTTCTACGAGCATTACGACGAGGTTCTTGAGATTCTCCGGGAATACGACGTGACGATCAGCCTCGGAGACGCGCTCCGCCCCGGTTGTCTTGACGACAGCACCGACGGGGGACAGATCGCCGAGCTGATTGAGCTGGGCGCCCTGACGGAACGCGCATGGCAAAAGGACGTTCAGGTTCTCATCGAGGGGCCGGGCCACATGGCGATGAACGAAATCGAGGCCAACATGAAGCTCCAGAAGCGCCTCTGCCACAACGCGCCCTTCTACGTGCTGGGCCCGCTCGTCACCGATATTGCCCCCGGCTACGACCACATCACCTCCGCCATCGGGGGAGCCATCGCCGCCGCGTCGGGCGCCGATTTCCTCTGCTACGTCACCCCGGCGGAGCACCTGCGCCTACCCGACCTTTCCGACGTGAAGGAGGGCATCATCGCCAGCCGGATCGCCGCTCACGCCGCCGACATCGCCAAGGGACTTCCCCGCGCGACCGACCGGGACAATGCCATGGCGGAGGCGCGCCACAAGCTCGACTGGGAGGCCATGTTCGGCCTTGCCCTCGACCCCGACAAGGCGCGGGCCTACTACGAAAGCACCCCGCCCGCCGAGCGGCACACCTGCTCCATGTGCGGGAAAATGTGCGCCGTGAGAACCACCAATTTGATTCTCGAAGGGGAAAAAGTGGAATTCTGCCCCGGAAAATGAAGGCTTTCCCTTGCATTCGGCAGTTTTTCGTGCTATAATATATTTTCGGATATTTTTTGAAACCAATCACATCCCATCGGAGGCAAAAAAGCATGACGAAGGTTGACGTCTTCTCCGGGTTTCTCGGAGCAGGAAAAACGACTTTGATTAAAAAGCTCATCAAGGAGGCTTATTCCGGCGAAAAGCTGGTTCTCATCGAAAACGAATTTGGAAAAATCGGCATCGACGGTGGATTTCTCAAGGAAGCGGGGATCGAAATCACCGAGATGAATTCCGGCTGTATCTGCTGCAGTCTGGTCGGCGATTTCGGGGAGGCCCTGAAAAAGGTGACCGAGCGCTTCTCCCCCGACCGCATTCTCATTGAGCCGTCGGGCGTCGGCAAGCTGAGCGACGTTGTCCGTGCCGTGCAGAACGCCGGTATCCCCGATCTGGAGCTCAACGCCATGACCACCGTCATTGACGCGACCAAGTGCCGACTGTATCTGAAAAACTTTGAGGAATTCTACCGAAATCAGATCGAATTTGCCTCCTGCATCGTTTTAAGCCGCACGGGAGGAATCGCGCCGGAGCGTCTGAAGGAAGCGCTTTCCCTCATCCGGCAGATCAATCCGACGGTCACCGTCATCACGACGCCGTGGGAGGAGGTCGACGGGAAGCAGATTCTCTCGGCCATGGAACAGAAAAACACGCTGGAAGCGGAGCTAGCGCATCTGCTGGAGGAGCAGGAAAAGGAAGAGCATCACCATCACCACCACCATCACCACCATGAGGACGGCGAGGAGTGCGACGACCCCGACTGCGAATGCCATCATCACGACGATGACGACGAGGAGGAGCATCACCACCATCATCACCACCATGAGGATGGCGAGGAGTGCGACGATCCCGACTGCGAATGCCATCATCACGACGATGACGACGAGGAGGAGCACCACCATCATCATCACGCCGACGAGGTTTTCACGAGCTGGGGCACCGAAACCGCCGACCGCTTCTCCGCCGATTTTGTGAAAGCCTGCCTCGCCTCTCTTGAGAGCGGAAAATACGGCTCGGTTCTCCGCGCAAAGGGAATCCTTCCCTGCACAGACGGAACTTGGATTTATTTTGACTACGTTCCGGGGGAGACCAACCTCCGCACCGGACTCCCCGACGTAACCGGAAAGCTCTGCGTCATCGGCGCGGGGCTGGACAAAAAAGGCCTCGCCGCGCTGTTTGAGAACCGCGCATAAAAGCTCAGAAGTCAGAAAGGACGCCTACCGGCCAGCTTACCGCCATGGAAATTCCCGTTTATCTTTTCACCGGCTTTCTTGACGCCGGAAAAACCCGTTTTCTTCAGGAAACTCTGGAGGACGCAAATTTCTTTCAGGATCCCAACCGGACCCTCGTCCTTCTCTGCGAGGAGGGGGAGGAGGTTCTGAATCCCGCCGCCTTTGCCTCTGCCGACGTCTTTATCGAATCGATTGAGGAAAAGACACAGCTCAATCCCGACAAGCTGGAGGCGCTCCGGAAAAAGCATAACGCGACCCGCGTCATGCTGGAATACAACGGAATGTGGCTTCTGGCCGACCTCTTCCGCGCGCTCCCGCAGGGCTGGATGATTTATCAGGAGATCTCCTTCGCCGACGCCTCGGTCGTGGAGGTATTCAACGCCAATATGCGGAATCTCGTGGTAGACAAGCTCTCTTCCTGCGAGCTCATCGTCTTCAACCGCTGTGATTCAAGCACCGACCGGCAGGCGCTTCATAAGCTGGTGCGGGCGGTCAGCCGCCGCTGTGACATCATCTACGAAAGCGCCGACGGCTCCTTTGAATACGATCAGATCGAGGATCCCCTTCCCTTCGACCGGAACGCGAAGGAAATCGTCATCGAAGACAAAGACTTTGCCCTCTGGTACCGGGATCTGTCGGAGAATATGGCCGCCTATGACGGGAAGACCGTCACCTTCCTCGGCATGGTGACGAAGAACGGTCGCCTGCCCAAAAACAGCTTTGTCATCGGGAGGCAGATCATGACCTGCTGTATCGAGGACGTCACCTACAGCGGCCTTCTCTGCGAGGATCCGAAGAGCGACAGCGTCGGCAGGGGAGAATGGATTCGCCTCACCGCCGCGATAAAGATTGAAAACTGCAAGCTCTACGGAAAAAAGGGCCCGGTTTTAAAGGCCCTCTCTTTCGAAAAGGCCTCCGCGCCCGCCGACCCCATCGCCACCTTCTATTGAATCGATACCGGCCCGCCGGGGCACGGCAAGGCCGCTTCCGGAGGACATCGGGGCCCCTTATCATAGAATTGCAAAAAAGCCTGCCGCACAAGCGAAAAACGCTTGCGGCAGGCCTTTTGTCTTTTCCGGCGCCTGTTCTTCGGTGCCGACTGCCGTTTTCAAATTCCGCGCCGGTCTCCGGGCGGCCTGTTTTTGGAAACGTCTTAAGGCGGCTACTGTCCGCCCGACGGGAAAATCCCCGCCGGGATCCCTTTATTCAAGAGGCCGATGGGGATTTTCTTATGTTGCTAACGACCGGTAATTTTCTCCCCACGCCTTCATAGCGTCAAGGATCGGTTTCAGAGATTCCCCCAGCTCCGACAGCGCATACTCCACCCGCAGCGGGACTTCGGGGTAAACGGTGCGGGTGATGATCCCATCCGCTTCCATCGACCGCAGGCTGTCCGTCAGCACCTTTTGGCTAATCCCTTCCAGATTCTTTTGAAGCTCATTGAAACGCCACGGGCGCTGGAGCAGATTGCGCAGGATTAAAAGTTTCCACTTGTTCCCGATGAGCTGAACCGTCGTCGCTACGGGACATTCGGGAATGAGTTCGGCTTTCGTTTTCATAAAGCGCCTCCGTACCATCAGAAAAGAATGTTACACTCATATTATACTGCAACACGCTTCAAAAGGCAATAGCTTCGGACGAGTTCACAAAAAAGTTAAAAATTGAATTTGCCGCAAAACGCCCTAAATACCCAAAAGTTACAAAAAGGTGCTGTATCCAAACTGTCAATAAATTGACAGTTACAAAAAAGTGCGTACTTGCGCCCGGCGAAAAAATCCTGTATAATGACAGATACAGGAGGCAAAAAGCTCCCTGAATTCATAAAGGAGGACACGATCATGGCACTCTCGAATCTCGCCGGATGGACTGAGGACAAAGCGGCTTCCGCCTGTGGTGTAGCTTGCGGTGCTACTGACAAGAGCAGTTCCAAAGGAACAGCCGCCGAGACCCCCGCCGCTTGCGGTGCGGCTGATAAGCCGGAGGAAAAGCCCCTGCTTTGTCCTTTTGGGCTACTGCGAGGGGGAATACCCGAAAGAAAAGCCGAGAAAGGCAAGCAGAAGCAAAATCATCGAGGAATGGTGAGGATATGACACAAGCCGAAAGAAGATTATTTCTTATCCGGGAGCTGCTCTCCGAACAGCTAAAATATGGGGATATAGAAATTCCCCAAAACGAAGCGGAGCAGAGACGACTCTTGCGCTCTCTGATGAACGTCCGCCCGCCGTATCCCATCGAGGAGAATTTTTTGACGGTGCAGGACGCATACCTGCAAGAAGAAACCGCCCGGAAGGGCATCACAGATATAGCTGATTTGACGCCCATCGAGCCGGGGATCTATCTTTGGCAAGGCGACATTACCACGCTGAAATGCGGAGCGATTGTGAACGCCGCCAATTCCGGCATGACCGGCTGCTATGTTCCCTGTCACGGCTGTATCGACAATGCCATTCACACCTACGCCGGGGTGCAACTCCGGCTGGCCTGTGCGGAACTTATGGAGAAGCAAGGGCACGAGGAACCGACCGGGCAGGCAAAAATCACGCCCGCCTACAATCTGCCCTGCGATTATGTTCTCCATACCGTCGGCCCTATCATATACGGTCGTGTAACGCAAAGTGACCGGGAATTGCTTGCCTCCTGCTATCGTTCCTGTCTGAAACTGGCGCAGGAAAACGGCATAAAAAGCGTGGCGTTCTGCTGTATTTCCACGGGAGAGTTTCATTTTCCAAACGGCGAGGCCGCAAAAATCGCCGTGGACAAGGTGCGGCAATACAAAGGCGACACGGAGGTAATTTTTAATGTTTTCAAGGATGTCGATTACAAAATCTACCGGGAACTATTGGGATAATATCCGACGGCTCCGGGAGGCGCTGGACAGTGCCGACGCCGTTGTGATCGGCGCCGGAGCGGGACTTTCCACCTCGGCGGGGTTTACCTATTCCGGCGACCGTTTCCGCCGATATTTTGCAGACTTTGAAAAGAAATACGGCTTTTCCGATATGTATTCCGGCGGATTTTATCCGTTCCCCTCGCCGGAGGAATTTTGGGCCTATTGGAGCAGGTATATCTTCATCAACCGATATACTAACGCGCCGAAACCGGTCTATGAAAATTTGCTGTCGCTGATTCGGGACAAGGATTATTTTGTCATCACCACGAACGTGGATCACTGTTTCCAAAAAGCGGGCGTGGATAAAAAGCGGCTTTTCTATACACAGGGCGACTATGGGCTGTTTCAATGTTCGAAACCCTGCTGTCAGGAAACCTTTGACAACGAGGATACAATCCGACAGATGATGGAACAGCAAACGAATATGCGTATCCCGTCCGAACTGCTTCCCATCTGCCCGCATTGCGGAAAGCCCCTGACAATGAATTTGCGCTCCGACGACAAATTTGTGGAGGACGAGGGTTGGCACGAGGCGGCAGAGCGGTATGAAAACTTCCTGCGGACACGAAAAAACGGACGGATTCTGTTTCTGGAACTCGGCGTCGGGTATAATACGCCGGTCATTATCAAGTATCCGTTCTGGCGTATGACCGCACAGAACAAGGCCGCGACTTATGCCTGCATCAACTACGGCGAGGCGGTCTGCCCGACGGAGATTGAGAAGCAATCGATTTGCATGGATGCGGATATTGGAGCGGTGCTGGAGGATCTGCGCCGATAATCATCGACGCCCGCAAAAAAGGCCTGCCGCACAAGCGAAAAAGCGCTTGCGGCAGGCCTTTTGTCTTTTCCGGCGCCTGTTCTTCGGCGCCGCAAACGGCGGCCTCCCTTTGAAGGCCGCGTGGCCCCTTCTTTGAAGGACGCGTGGCCTCTTCTTTGAAGGACGCGTGGCCCTTTCTTTGAAGGCCACTTGGCCGCTTCTTTAAAGGCCACTTGGCCTCTTCTTTGAAGGCCGCTTCTTTTTTGAGTCATAGCGCCCGGCTCCTTTGCATAAAAATAGGCCGGATTCCGCCTTGCGGGGAGCTCTCCGCCCAACCGTTCCAAAAAAGCTGTTGTTTCCCCGTAAAAAAAACGCAAAAAATCCCACGAAAAATGCGCAAACCCCTTGAAAAACGTCAAAAAACGCTGTATAATATTTTTATCGACCTATAAAGGATTTCTTTTATAAAAGGAGATTTTTATGTTTTGTGAAAAATGCGGAGCTCAGCTCCCCGACGGCGCAAAATTCTGCGAGAAATGCGGCACTCCTGTAAGAGAAGCCGGCGCGCCGGTCTCTTCCGTGACTCCTCCTCCCCCTCCCGTCTCCACCGAAGACGGCGAAACGTCCTCGTCCCCCGCCTTTTCGGCCCCCGTTGCCCCTGCGGCTCCCGCCGCCCCCTCGGCGGCGGCTCTCGCCATCAAAAAGTTCTTCTCCAACAAGAGAAACTGCTTAATTGTGGCGGCGGCGCTCCTCGTCGTCATCGTCGCCGTGGTGCTCATCGTCGTGATTTCCTCCCAGCCCAAAAAGGTCTACCTTGACGATTATTTCAACATCACCTACCGGGGCTGCAACGGCTACGCCACCGCCTCGGTGGAATGGGATGAGGAAGCCCTTCAAAAAATCGACAAGAAGATTTTCAAGAGCGACAAAAAGCAGAACAGCAGCTCGGTATGGGATGAGCTTCAGGGAATCGTCGACAGCGTCTCTTCCCTGAAAAATTACGTCTTCATCAACATTTCCTACCCGAACCCGACGCTTACAAACGGCGATAAAATCACCGTTGCCTACAATGTCATCGACGAGAATTTCGAGTCGAAATACCACGTGAAGCTGAAGCTCCGCCACGAAACCGTGGAGGTCACGGAGCTGGCCGACCCGGTCGCCTTTGATCCCTTGAGCAACGTCACCTTTACCTTCAGCGGCATTGACGGCTACGGCACCGCCTCCTTTGCCGTGTCGGCCGATGAGGTGAAGATCGGCGACACCGGCATCTCTGCCCACTATTACCCCTTCTCCCAGTCCCTCGAGGTCTCCTTCTCCGGCGCGGAAGGCCGATCCCTGTATACCCTGCAATACGGCTTTGACCCGAATTCGGGGCTTTCAAATGGGGACACGGTTCGCTTCTCCATCACCTATCCGAACGGGGATATCAATCAGGCGCTCGCCGCCTCCGCGGGAATCTCGGTTCCCACCGAGGCAAAATCGGTCACGGTCGCGGGACTTACCCCTGTAACCGCCTTTGATCCCTTTGAGTGCGTCACCCCCGTCTTCACCGGCTACAGCTCGATAGGAGAAATGAATATCGAGGTGAAAACCGGGCAGGTGACGGTAGGAGACTATCGGATGAAAATCTCCGCCACCAACAATTACGGCACGATTTCCGTCATTGTCACGATCGTCAATTCCCTCGGCGAGGAGCTTGAAAACGTCCGGTATACCTCTTACGATAACAGCGGTCTGAGCAACGGGGATGAAATCAAGCTCGAACCGAGCTATTTCGACGCCGAAGATTTCGTAAGACGCTACGGAATTTCCCTCCCCGAGTCGAAGACCATCTCCTGCACGGGCCTCACCGAGCCGATCAACCCCGCCCTTCAAAGCCACGTATCGGCCACCTTCGGCGGATATGAGGGCTACGGCTCCATGACCTCCTTCTCCGTGGTCGGCCCTGACGTCTATACGCTCGGCGACTACACCTTCAAGCTGACCGCGAACCTGTCGCTGGAATGGCCCCGCGGATGCTCCCTCATCGTCGTTGTCGCCGACAAGACGGGAAGCAACCTCTTCACCGTCGAATACACCTCCTACAATTACTACGATATCGACAAAAACGGCGCTGAGGTCACCTTCGGATGCAGCCTCGGCTCCTCCACCCGCGAGAGATATCTGCGCGATTACGGCATTGTCTTTGAGAATTCCCTCGTTCTCACCGCTTCCGGTCTGACGCCGACGACGCCCGTCGATCCCCGCGATCAGCTGACCTACTCCTTCTCGGGAGAGAACGGAAGCATCCGGCTTTCCTTCGGACTCAAGCAGTCCTCCTTCACGGTCGGAAACTACACGGTTTCTCTTGAAATCCGCGAAGAAACCTCCTGGGGCACCACCTATCTGCGCGAGTACTTCACCGTCACCGACGCCTCGGGAACCGAGGTTGCCTCCGGGTACTATCAGGCCTCCGCTTGTCAGAACCTCTCGGAAGGCACGAACATCACGGTTTATCAGTATCTTGACCAGGATAAAATCGCCTCCGAGACCGGCCTGCTCTTCTCGAAGGATCAAATCTCCGTCATCGTCAGCACAAAATAAAACCGCACGCGTCAAGCGTCCCCTCCTCTGCGAGGGGGCGCTTTTCCTTTTCGCGGCCCGTTTAAAGGCTACATGGGAAAATACCCTGATAAAGAAAAATCGGCCTCAAAGGCCGAATTTACAGGGCGTGGCGCCGCCTCAATGGAAAGTCCCTCAGAAGATCCATTTACGGGGGCTTTCGTCTCATTCAGAGTTCCACAGAGAGATTCATTTACAGGGAAATTACCGTCTCAATCAAGAGCCTGTAGGGAGCCTGTAGGGAGAGCCATTTACAGGGCTTTACCGTCTTTAGAATCCCACAAAGAGAGCCTACAGAGGTTTATCCACCCTATTCCGTATCCGCGGAAGAGAACCGTGAGCTCCCGCAAAACTGCCGCGCCGTTTTCTTCCCGTGACCTCAAAAAAACACAGAACCCGGAAACCGGCTTCTGTGTTTTTCCGAACAGCTTTTACTGCTGCTGTTTCATTGCTGCATAGCACTCGCTGCAATACACGGGTCTGTCATTCTTCGGCTGGAAGGGGATCCGAGCCTCTCCACCGCAATTGGCGCAAACAGCTGTGAAGAATTCCTTCTTCTGTCCCGCGTTCTTTCTGGCGTCACGGCAGGCCTTGCAGCGCTGGGGCTCGTTCTGGAACCCTCTCTCCGCATAGAACTCCTGTTCGCCGGCTGTGAAGGTGAACTCCTCTCCGCAATCCTTACACTTCAGAATCTTGTCCTCGTACATTTGGTTACCTCGCTTTAAATAATGGTAATAATTTTTTCCCCCGAGCGGATTCTCACCGCCATCTTTGACAGTTGCGGGCTGCCAACGCTTTTTTTAAGCTAAAGGGGTATCATACTTTTTTGAAGCCCTACCGGAAGGGATCGCTGTTTCTCAGCTTCACCCTTGCCCGGAAGAGGGCGTTGCCCACCGACTTCGGCGTCTTTCCGAGCGTCGCGGCAATGTCCCGATAAGACTTGCCGGACAGGAACTCCCAGAAGACCTTCCGTTCGTATTCGGTAAGCAGCTTTTCCGTCAGACGGAAGAGCTCTTTTTTATCGAAGGGGAACGGCTCCTCGGCCGGTGCCGCTACTCTCTTCTCCTCCCGCTTTTTCCGGGAGCGGCTTTTTCTGAGAAGGGAAATCAGACGGTTTCTTATACAAATCTTGGCATAGAGGCCGAAGGAAACCTTCTCCTGATTCCTGTCAAAGGAGAGAAACGCCCGATAAAACGCGAGGCTAGCTTCCTGCCTGACGTCTTCGTAATCGGCTCCCAGCTGGCGGAAATACTTTTCCGTCATCGAATCGATCAGCGGAGCGTATTCTTTTGACAGCGCGGCAAAGTCGGCGTCGGATTCTTCCCTTTTCAAGGGCGGTTGTTTTTCGCTCACCGGTGTCCTCCAAGAATCATTAACATAATTATACCATCTAATTCAAATATGTCAATACATTTTATACAATTTTTTAAAAGTTTTTTTCTTCCCTGTAAATGTTGTACATTCTCCCCGGCAAAATCTTATGCTATTTCACCTTGCTTTTGGCGAATTATGAAGAAAAACAGGGAATTTGCCACAAAAGCATAATTGAAAGTTTATAAAAAACACCAATTGACCTTTTTCAGTCGTCGATCAGATAATTGACCTCACCGGTAAGAACGGCCAGGATTCCTCTGTAGACGACCTCCGGTTTGTCGTAGAAATTGAGCCTTATCCTCTCCAGCTGGTTGCTACTCTCCAGCTTCATCCGGACGTTTAATATCTCCTCCTCCCGCTCGGAAATCACGCAGACGGCGTCGAATCGACCGTTCGGCAGGGGCTGGTAGTCGAACTTCACCTTGGCCCCCCGCTCCTTGAAGGAGAGCAGGCGCAGGGCGCTTTTCAGGCTCTTCTCCTTGATCATATTGATCAGCCTGCTGTCGAGGGTATCCGCCACGTGGATCCCCTGCGGCGTGATTTCGTAAAGCTCTTCCGCGTCGCTCTTGATTTCCTCGATGTTTCCCGTTTCAAGAAGCTCCGCGAAGCACTCCACAAAATCGAAATACCCCACGTAGCCGTCCTGAACCACAATGTCGTTGATGCTTACGAAATCGAGCGGATAACCGATATGCCGGAGAAGATAGAGAATGAAGATTTTGATATCGTTTTTATCCTTCAGCTGGCTTTGCATACGCACCGTCCGCCTTTCAAAACCGCCGTTTTCCGTCCCGAAAAGAGCAACGCGGGCGGACGGAGTGAATTTCTCCGCCCGCCGGGACTTTTCTTTTCTTTTTCAGGAAACAGAGAGGGGAGCCCGCAACCGGACTTCCCTCTTTTTCATCCGTTCGGTTTTTTTATTCTGCCGCTTCGCTACCGTATCCTTCGTTTTCCGGATACTTGGAGGCGTTCTTGAGGGATGCCTTCGCGAAATAGTCGTAGCCGAAATACGAGGTTCCGGGGATCTTCACGTCGGAGCTTGTCACCGTCGCCTGCTGGAGCTGAACCAGCGGCATGATCGGCATATCGTCAAGGAGCATGGCCTCCGCCTCGTGGAGGAGCGCCGCGCGTGCGGCTCCGTCGTCCTTGATCCCGAAGATTTCCTCCAGTTTGGCGTCATACGCCTCGCTGTAGTAGCCGCTCACGTGGGTGGCGAGCTCGTACTCCCCTTCGTCGTCGACGTTCATGTCCATTTTCCCGCTTGCGAAGGCCTTGGAGAACTGCGCAAGATTCGGGAAAGCATCGGTCGTCAGCATCTGCCAGTCGACGGAAATGACGTCAAAATCTCTGTTTTCATACGCCTCAAGGTAGGCGTCGGTCACAAGGTCGTATTCCCTTTCGTCTGTATACTTCGTATAGCCGAGGGGATTGAGCGTAACGGTGAAGCCGAGGGACTCCCAGACGCTCTTGACGTATTCCGCCACCGCGACGTCGGCCTCGTTGTTCCGGAGGGTGATCGTAATGTCTCCTCCCGAAACGCCGGCCTTGCTCAGCAGATTCTTCGCGGCGGTGACGTCGGCCTCGGCGGAGATCAGCTTCTCCCCGTGGGAGCGGAAGGAAGCGTTCTTCTTCGCGTATCCGTTTTCAAAGACGCCGTCCCCGATCAGGCCCTCCGCGGGCTTGGCGAAGGTCAGGATATCGACGATCTGATTTCTGTCGATGGCAAGGGAAAGCGCCTTGCGCACGTCGGCGTTGTCAAAGGGCGCCTTCGTCGTATTGAACACATAGGAAAGCACCGACATGGTATCGGTCACCTTCGCCGAATCCTTGTAGTCTTTTCTGTTCGCAAGCGGGATTTCGCTGTCATAAACCAGCGCACCGTTTTCGTACTCCGACAGATTGCCCGCCGCGTCCTTGGTAAAGTTGACCATCAGACGGTAGGGGGTGACGTACTTTTTCAGGCTGTCATCCTCGATATCGCGGTAATAGTAGATGTTCCTCTCAAGGATCATCCGCTCGCCGGGAATGTAGGAACGGAGGCAGAAGGGCCCGTTGCAGACGACGATGGAGGAGCTGGAGGACCAGTCCTTGGCCACCTTGTCGACCGCGATCTCGCGGAGCGGAACCAGCATCGGACTGGCCAGATATTCGTAGAACTTGTCGTAATCGGTCGGCCCCTCGAACTCAATCCGAATCACGTCGGTTTCGACGTCGGTCAGGCCGAGGTCGTCGATCGAGGCGTCGCCCCGGTTGACGTCGCGGGCGTTCTTGATGTCAAAAAGCATACTGGCCGCCTCGCCGCGGAACTCCGGCTCAAGAATCCGTTTCCACGCGTAGATATAGTCAGCCGCCTGCACCTGCGTGCCGTCGCTCCAGCAGGTATATTTCAGCTTGATTTCAATCGCATAGTAATCTTCCGAAGGCCGGTCAAGAACCTTTACCGACTTGGCCTGCGATTTGACAACCTTTCCGTTGCCGTCGTACTTGAAGAGGCCCTCGTAAATCAGACCGAGAACCCTCGTCGTCGCGTCGTCGAGGTTAGAATAGGCAGGGTCAAAGTTGGCGACCTCCGTCGACAGATAGACGGGAATGACGACTCCCTTGTCCTCCTCCTCACCGTTTTTCCCGCTGCAGGCCGCAAGCGCAAGGACCATGGCGGAAAGGCAAAGCAGCAGAACCAAAATTTTCTTCATGAAAGATTTCCCCCTTGAAAAAAGGCTTCGTAGTTTGAAAAAGCCCGTACCCGCGGACTTCTGAAGCAAAGCTGTAGTGTACGGATTCTTACGATCCAGTATATTATAACACTTTTTTGATTACGAATCAATAGTTAATTTTGAAACTTATCGGCCGATTTTCAAGTTTTAGTCACTTGCACAATATCCGGTGCCCTTGTTTGTGAATATTTCACAATTATAATTGAAACGTGAAGAGCGAATACTATGGGAGACAGGCGCAAAACGCGGGGATCTCCGAGGAAAGCACGCGGCGACGCGCTTGAAATGGGGGGATTTTCTTTGTGGCGCGTGAAAATTTCGCTTGAAATGCGCGCGCCGCGCTTTTTATACCCTTCGTCCGGTCTGCCCATTCTTGTCTTGCGCGCAAAAAAACGCAGGCTTTTTCCTTCCCTGCCGGGGTACAAAGCTCCGCGCCGGAAAGTTCCTTCGTTTGGCTCAAAAGCCACGCTACCCGTAAAACACACCGCAAGCAAACGCCGCACGCAAATCCCACCGCACGCCAACCACACTGTTCGCAGACCAAACCGCCCGCGAGGCGGGAACGCCCTCTTTATGATTTTACGCTTGAAAGGAGCCGTTTATGAAAGAAAAATCCCCCTATCTGAGAAGCGATATGGCCGCCGACTGTTGCTCCGACCTCGACCTTGCACAGGGAGTCCGGGGGATCCGCTTCGTCGAGGATTCCGCACGGGGAATCCCGGTGACGCGGCTCGAAATCACCGATGAGGAAGGGGAAAAAATCATCGGGAAGCCGCGCGGAAGCTACGTCACCGTTTCGGTCGGGAAGATCTGGCTCGCGGGGGAGGCCGCCTTTGAAAAGGCCGTTTCGGTGCTGGCGGGGGAAATACGAAAGCTCGCCGAGGCCCTCTCCCCCTCCCTCGGCCCGGTCCTCGTCGCCGGGCTCGGCAACCGGGAGATCACCTCCGACGCGGTGGGCCCTCTCACTGTGCAGGGCCTCACGGTGACCCGCCACATAAGGGATCTCAATCCCTCCCTCTTCGACCGCCTTTTTTCCCTTCCCCTCGCAGCCCTTGCCCCCGGCGTCGTCGGGCAGACGGGAATTGAAACCGTCGAAATTCTCCGCGGCGCCTCGCAAAGCGTCTCACCCTCCCTTATCGTCGCCGTCGACGCCTTGGCCTCAAAGAGCGTCGACCGCCTCGCGACAACCGTTCAGCTCTCCGACACCGGCATCGCGCCCGGCTCCGGGATCGGAAACCGTCGGAAGGCCGTCGATCGAGAAACCCTCGGCGTTCCGGTTCTTTCGGTCGGGATTCCCACCGTCGTCGACTCCTCGACGCTCATCTGCGATATGCTGGAACGGGCGGGGATGGAGGAAATCCCGCCCGCGCTCCGGGAGGAGCTGGAAAACGGAAAGAGCTTCTTCGTCACGCCGAAGGATATCGACGTCGCGGTGGCCGAGCTCTCCCGTCTCCTCTCGCGGGCGATCAACGCCGCCTTTGCCTCCCCGCAAAGGGAAACAGCCGCCGGATAAGGCCGGGGCTTCGTTTTCTTCCTTGCGTAGCCGTTTCCGCTTCCGCAAGGCCTCTGCGCCTGCGCACGTTCCCTGCCCCGCGCAACCGCTGCCACCCCGACACCCGCTTGCACCTTGCACAACTGCTCGCTCCTCTTGTTCAGCCTTTCCCTATCCCGCATGGCCACTGCACCTTCCGCATGGCCACCGCACCTCGTGTAATGTTTCCCTACCCGGTGCAACCGCTCCTCCCGTACACCCGCTCACGCCTTGCGTGGCCGTTTCCGCTTCTGCATAACCTTTCCCTCTTCCGCATAGACTGAAACCGAAGACAAAACCGGAAGATAAAAACCTCGGAAGAAAGGAAAGAATCCATGAACCGTTCCCGCCTGATGCCGGAGACCGGCCGACGCTCCCGCCGCTTAAAAAAGCTTTCCCGCGCCGTCTCCACACTGCTTTTTTTCTCCCTCGTCCTGTCGTTTCTCTTTTACGACGCCGCCGCCCGCCGCTTTCCCTCTCTGCGGCCCCCTGACCGCGAGGAGGAAACCGCCGCTCCGCCGGAATCTTCACCCGGCGCCGAAGAGCTTCCCGCCCCCGACCCGGAGATTTTTGAGGAATGCGGGGATTTCCTCTACGAAAACGACCTCCCCTGCGCCTTTGACGTCTACGACGCGCTCTTCGGGGAGGAAGCCCCCTTCACGGTTCCCAAGGGAGAGCTGAAAATCGTCAAAACCGACCTGAGCAAGAATCCCTCCCCCGGCGACGTGTATGTGAAGAACAACACCCCCTATTCCGTCACTCCCTCCGACTGCCTCAGCGCCGACCGGCTTACCTTCGCCGCCTCCTCTCCGGTAACCGGGGAAGAGCCCCCCAAGGTGCTCATCTACCACACGCACGGAACCGAGGGCTACGCGGAGGAGGGCAAGCGCTCCTACGCCTCAAACGCGCTCCCCCGCTCGACGGACATCACCAAGAACGTCGTCGCCGTCGGAAAGGTTCTCGCCGACACTTTAAACGCAAACGGCGTTCCGACTCTCCACTGCGAAATCATGCACGACCAGAAATCCTACAACAACTCCTATACCTATTCCCGCCAGACGGTCAAGGACTATCTGAAGCAATATCCGAGCATCGAATATATTTTCGACGTCCACCGGGACGCGCTTTTAAACGACAGCACCGTTTACAAGGTTCTTACATACGACGAAAGCACCCCCGTCGCGCAGATCATGCTCGTGGTCGGCACCGACGCCGCGGGAGCCGTTCATCCCGGCTGGAGAGAAAACTTCGCCTTCGCCGTAGACGCACAGTATCTTCTCACCAAGCGGCTGGAAAATCTCGTCCGCCCGATCTGCATGAAAAAGTCCTCCTTCAATCAGCAGTGTATGCCGGGAGGCGGCCTTCTCGTCGAAATCGGGACCTGCGCCAACACGCTGAACGAGGCAAAGGAGGCCGCGAAGATACTCGGGGAGGTGCTTTCCTCCCTCATCCGTGCGAAAGAATAACAAGACCCCCAAAAGAAAGGAAACGCTTTATGAAAACGGTATGTATGCATCTTCGGATTTTCCTCTGCCTTCTGTCCGCTCTGGTTCTGCTCGGTATTCTGACGGTGACCCCCTGCCCCCGGGGACAGAAATTTTCCCTGCTCGGCAGAGCCTACGCCGTCGACACCGCGCGTGCGGGTGAGCTGATAGACGGCCTTCGCGGGCTTCTCTGCCGGTGCTGTAAGAAGGGCTGAAAAAGGAAAAGAGGCGGTCGCACGGGAAGAAAAACCTGTGCGGTCGCCCCTTTTCTATGCGTCAGCGCGTGGCCCGCGCTTCCGGCAGGACAGGCGCGGGAAAGCGGCTCAACCTCTCCAAAATTGCCGAAAAGGCGAAGGACGTTTCCGTTCGGATGCATCCGCTCGGATTCGTCCGCGGCGGATGTGTCCACGCCCGGATACGGAAAAAGCGTTTTTCTCCGTCTTTTCCGTCGAAACGCTCGACACCCATTTCTCGCGGTAGGCAAGCGTAAGCACGCAAGTGCCAATATGCACGTGCCAATACGCAGCGCCAATACGCAAGTGCCAATATGCACGCGCCGATCCGCCGAAAAAGCTCCTCCACCTCTCCGGAATTGCCAAAAGAGGCAACGCCCCGCGGGGAATACGGCCCGCTTTCAGTCCTTCCCCAAAAACAGAGGCCTTCCCTGCCTTCCGGCCTTCGCCTCTCTCAGACAGTCCCCGATCCTCTCAAAATCCGCCACCAGAGAATGCGGCTTGTTTTCGGGATCGTCCTGACGCATCGGAACGAAATACACGTTCTTCTTTTCAAGAAGGGAGGCGATGTTTTTCAGATTCGCGGAGAGCGCGTCGTTGGAGGCGAGGGCGATAAGAAGGGGACGGGAGCGCCGCAGATGGGCCTTCGCCGCCATGGTCACCGGCGTATCGGTGATCCCCGCCGCCAGCTTCGCCAGCGTGTTCCCCGTACAAGGAGCAACGACAAGGGCCTCAAGGGGGATTTTCGGCCCGAGAGGCTCGGCGTCCTCAATCGTAAGAACCGGCTCCCTGCCGCAGATTTCCTTTATCTCCCGGAGGAAGTCCTCCGCCCTCCCGAAGCGGGTATTCAGCGTCGCGGCGTGAAAGCTGAGAATCGGAAGAAGCGCCTCCCCCGCCTCCGCCAGCCGCCGGAGCTGCTCTACCGACTGCCGAAGGGTACAGAAGGATCCGCAGAAAGCATAACCTACCATAGCCCTTCCTCCTCCAGCTTTTCGCTCAGACACCGGGCGATGATTCTTCCGGCAGTGACCGGCGCGACCTTTCCGGGAATGGAAAGCGCCGTGATGACGCGCACCCCACAGCGAAGCGCCGCGGAGCCGTCCACGCCTCCCGGCCGGGAGGCAAGGTCGATGACGAACGCCTCCTTTTTTATCACCGAAAGGGCCTCCTCCCCCAGCACGGTCTGCGGCACCGTATTGAAGAGGACGTCGGCCTCTCCGGCGACCTCCCGAAGGCTCGCGAAGGAAACGGCCTCATAGCCGTAAATCTCCGAAAGCGCCCGGTCCTTGGCGCTCCTGCTCACCGCCGTCACCTTGGCCCCGAAGGCGTGAAGCAGGCGGCAGAGCGTCTTTCCGACTCTGCCGAAGCCCAGAACAACGGCGCGGCAGCCGTTCAGCGTTATCTTCATATTTCCCATAGCGATGGCGACGGCGCCCTCCGCGGTAGGAACCGAATTCATGAGATTGAAGCGCTCGTCTTCGCAGAGGTCGAAAACCTTCACCCCTTTTTCTTTAAGGCTCTTTTCCGTCCCCGCCGGGAAGCGCCCGCCCGCCGCGATGCGCACGCCGCTTCCCACGCTTTCGACCAGCTCCTCCGGCGTCAGCTTCTCCTTTGAAAAGGGCATATTGAGGTACTCTCCCTTGGTCACCGGGATCGGAAGCAGTAAAAGGTCGGACTCTTTCAGTGCCTCCTCCTTTGTCATCGAGGGAAGCCGGACGTACTCGCTGTCAAATCCGTAAAAGGAAACCGAAAAGCCGGCCTTTGACAGCTCCTCGGCCGCGGAAATCTGACGGAGATCTCCGCCGATCACCGCCACGTTCATTTTTGTGCGGCTCATTTTTTCTCCTCTCTTTGCTTTGAGATTCCGGGCGACGCCGGCGCAAAAACGGCGCCGAGCCGCCCATAACAGTCTATGCCCCGGGAATTTTTCGGTGACCGGAGGAAGGGAAAGCGCCCCTTCCGATACTTTTTTCAAAAAACTATTGACAAATTCCTTCATTTATGATATAATCTTTAAGCGTTTTTGGAAGACGCGGTTTCGGCGGAATAGCTCAGCTGGCTAGAGCAATCGGTTCATACCCGATAGGTCGTGGGTTCAAGTCCAACTTCCGCTACCATCGGCCCGGTGGTCAAGAGGCTAAGACACCGCCCTTTCACGGCGGTAACAGGGGTTCGATTCCCCTCCGGGTCACCAAAAGAAGCAAATCCGAACGGTTTCGTCAATCGAAATCGGTTCGGATTTGTTTTTTTCGCGGAGCTTTAAACCGGTAATTTCCCGCCGTTTCGGGGCGGGGCCGTGCGCCTCGCTCTTTCCCTTTGCCTTTTTCGGGCCGTTCGGCGCTTCTTTTCAGCCATGGGAGCGCAAATAAAAGGACTGTCCGCGAAGGAACGGGACTGAACCTGCGCGGGGCTTTCTTTCTCTTGCGCATAGGCAAAGAGGCGCGGCGGAGAACAGCGGCTGAACGGAGCGTTCTTTGCCCGCTTTTCCCTTCCCGCGCCTAAAAATCCCCCACGCGGCGTTTTTTCTCCGAAAATTTAGTGAAAAAACCGCTCTCTCCCGGTATTTTCCTGAGAAAAGCCGTTGATTTTTTCCCGCGTTTATGATACAATAGAAAGAGATTTTAAGAAAGGAGGAAAAATATGTTCGGTTTTCTGAAAAAGAAAAAAACGCTGTCCGGCAAGCCGAGAGCCATTGCCTTTGTCGATTACGAGCACTGGTTTATCTCTCTTGATAAAATGTATCACACCCGCCCGGATATCAAGGCGTGGCGCAATGAGCTGTCTCAGTCCTTTGAAATGCAGGAGATCATTTTCTTCGCGGATTTTTCCAATCCCTCTCTCCGCACAGAGATTCCCCGAATCCGCGAGGTCTCCAATTATATCATTGAGACGCAGAATACCGCTCCGAATCACAAAAAAGATTTTACCGATTTTATCATGCTCGACCACATTTATCAAAAGGCCTTCAACTCTCCCGATATCAGCGTTTTTCTTCTCTTCTCCGGCGACGGCCACTTCAACTCCGTCACCAACTACCTGATTTCTCAGCTGAGGAAAACGGTCGGCGTCTACGCCGTCCGGGGCGCGATGAGCACACAGCTCCGCAACACGGCGAGCTGGGTAGAGTTGGTTCCGAAGATAGAGGATCCCCATCTTGCCGTCTACCGCATGATTCTGAAAAACCTGAAAAATCTTCAGGCGAACGCGGAGGCGTCGGGGAAAAAGCTCTATCCTTCCTTCTGGGCCACCGTGGAATCGGTTGCCCGGCTGAACGGACTCCGGCGGAAGGACGTCGCGGAGGCGCTCCGCTCCCTTTTGGAAAAGGGGTACGCCTCTCAGAACGAAGTGACGCTTTCGGAAGGGAAGAAGATTCAGACCCTCGTCGTTGACTGGAAAAAATGCAAAAACGACGGAATCTGGAACGGGTAAGACCTTTTCTTCCCGGTCACAGGCATCAAAAAAGGCTGTCGCCGCGGCGATAGCCTTTTTGCTGTTCTTTCAGATTTCGGTGTGAATGACCTGATTTTTCCCGGCACTTTCAAAGACGGTTTCCATCAGCTTCATCACGCGGCGCATCTCCTCATGCGTGACGATCTGGGGCTCCTTGCCGTCAATGGCGCGGCAGAAATTTCGGTAGAAATCGTGCACGTCGGACTCCGGGACAGGAACCTCGAAGCTCTCCACCGTATCGGAATCCCGAGGCGCCATGGTCTTGGTAAGACCCGACTCGGCGCGGATCGGAAGGGCGTCCTTTTCAAGAGCGCTTCTCTTCACCACCGCGCGCAGCGGCTGATTCCAGTCGTCGATCACCGCCGTGCCCGCCGTGCCCCTTACGTAGAAGCGGGGCAGATTGATATAATTGTTGGTTCCCACCTCCACAGTATAGAAAACGCCATTTTCAAAGCCGAGGACGATGTGACAGCCGTCGTCCACCTCCTGCGAGGTGATGTGATCCAGTCTTGCGTAGACGCTTGTGACCTTGACGCCTTCAAAAATCATGATCGCCTGATCGATCAGATGCACGCCCCAGTCGAGGACCATGCCGCCGCCCTGCTCTTTTCTCCTTCTCCAGTCGCCGGGAATCCCCCGCGAGCCGTGAACCCGGGATTCGATCGAAACAATTCTTCCGATTCTCCCGTTCCGGCAGAGGTCGGCCACCCGCAGCTTATCGGTGTCCCACCGGCGGTTCTGATGAACGGTAAAGAGCTTTCCGGTGCGCTCGGAGGCCGCGATCATCTCCTCAAGCTCTGCCGAGCTCAGCGCCGCCGGCTTCTCGCAGACGACGTGCTTTCCGGCCTCAAGCGCGGCAATCACGATATCCTTGTGAAAATTGTTCGGCGTCGCCACCGTCACAAGCTCAATTTTGGGGTCGGAAAGAAGCGCCTCCATCGTTTCGTAGGCAAAAACGCCGTCGGCCCTCGCCTTTTCGCGCCTTTCCGGCTTGACGTCATAGATTCCGACAAGGTTCAGAACGTCGCTTTTTTCGGCGCGGCGGCAGTGGAAGCCGCTTCCGATCCCGCCGTAACCGATCACGGCAAAATTTTTCTTCTCCATAATCCGAATTCCTTTCGAGTTTAAAGAAGGCTGGCCCACAGCGCGGCGTTTTCCACCCACTTGCAGAGGCGCGGATCGTCCCTCCAATGGGCGGTTCCGTCGGTGATTTCGTTGGCGAGCGCCATCCCGTGCGCCCCCTTCGGATAAATGTGAAGCTCAAAGGGGATCTTGGCGGTCGCGCAGGCATCCGCCATCCGGAGGGAATTTTTCACGTTCACCGCCCCGTCGCTTGCCGTGTGGACAAGATAGAGCGGGCAGGTATCGGGGCCGACCCGGTTCTCAAGGCTCACCTCCTCCAGCTGTTCCTCGCTGGGGGTGTCGGTGCCGAGAAGCTCCCGGAAGGAGGGCTTATGCGCGACGGTGGGATCGCCGCTGATGACGGGGTAAATCAACATGGCCCCCGTCGGCTTGTTGGTTCCGTACTCCATCGGAACGGCGTCGTAGATCTCCTGCCGGTTCCACATCGTGGCAAGAGATGCGGCCAGATGCCCGCCCGCCGAGAAGCCGACGACAAACACCTTGTCCCGGTCAATTCCGTACCGGTCGGCGTTGTCGCGGATATACTTCATCGCCGCCGACGCCTCGATCAGCTGATAGGGGAAGGTTCTGGTTCTCCTCACCGAATAGTGAAGGACAAAGGCCTGATAGCCATACGGGAGGAAGGCCTGTGCGACCGGCTCTCCCTCACGGTCGGAGCAGACCGTATAATATCCGCCGCCGGGAATGACGAGGATTGCCTTTCTCTTATAGCCCTCGCGGATATCCGCTATATACGTTTCAAGATAAACGTCCTCATCCCCGGGATAAAGGGAAATTTTTTCACAGATCATTTAGAAAACACTCCTTTGAAATTGTTGCCTTTTTTCTCGATATTATACGCCGGTAAAACGGCAGACAGTTCCCGCACCTGTTGTCTTTGTGCGGGAACTGTAAATCGGTATTTTACGCCCAGCTGATGGTGCGGGGCTTCACCTCGGTAATCAGAAGGGGCTTCAGGAAGTCCACCGCCTTCTTCAACCCTTCCGCCACCGTCATCAGGCTGTCCTCGTGCTCGATGGAGAGAACGCCCTCGTAGCCGACCAGGCGGAGCGCCGAGATAAAGTCGCGCCAATAGGATTCCGAATGGCCGTAACCGACCGTGCGGAAGATCCAGGAGCGATGGTACTCGTCCGTATAGGGCTTGGTGTCAAGCACGCCGTTGCGGGAGGTATTATAGTCGTCCACCTTCGTATCCTTGGCGTGCACGTGATAGATGGCGCCCTTCAGCTCACGGACGGCGGCGACGGGATCGACGCCTTGCCAGATGAGGTGCGAGGGGTCGAGGTTGGCGCCGACGGTATCGCCGACGGCGGCACGGAGCTTCAGGAGCGTTTCGGGATTGTAGACGCAGAAGCCGGGATGCATCTCAAAGGCGATTTTCGTCACGCCGTGCTCCTTCGCGAAGGCTGCGGTCTGCTGCCAGTAGGGGACAAGCACGTCCTCCCACTGCCATTTCAGAATTTTGAGGAAGTCCTCCGGCCACGGGCAGGTGACCCAGTTCGGATACTGCGCGCCCTCGTGATCGCCCGGGCAACCCGAGAAGGTGATCACCGTGTCGATTTCGAGCTTTTCGGCAAGAAGAACCGCGTTGCGGAAATCGGAATCAAAGGCCTTGGCCTTCTCGGGATTGGGATGAACGGGATTGCCGTGCGCGGCAAGCGCACAGATCGAAATGTTATAGGCATTGAAGGTCTCGCGGAATTTATAGAAGGCGGTCTTATCCTGGAGAAGCACCGCAGGGTCGCACTGCGCCTTTCCGGGATAGCCTCCCGCGCCGATTTCCACGGTATCGACGCCGAGCGACTGCATAAGCGCCAGAACCTCTTCCAGCGTCTTTTTTCTGTACAGATTCGCAAGCACACTGAGCTTCATGATTCAGTCTCCTTTCATGATACAAGCGGCGAAATCGCCTCGCCGGGCCGCCGGAGCGTTTTTTCCGACCGACTGAGGCGAAACGGCTTCCGCCGACCTGACGGAATGTTCGATTTCCTACAGACTATGGCCAAGCGGTTTCTTTCCGATCAGTTTTCAAACCGGTAAAGCTCGCCGGTCTTTGCCGAGGTGTAAATGCCTTCGAGGATTCTCGTCACGCAATAAGCCTCTTCCGGATCGACGGAGGGCTTGGTTCCCTTCCGGATGGCGTCGTAGAAGAGACGGGCTTCCCGCACGCCGGGGGTGTCGTTGGCGTTGCCGCTGTAGAAATCGACGCCTCCCGCCGCCATGCTGACGTCGGTGCGGTACTGCCGTCCGCCGCGCACGCCGTTGATGACGACGCCGCCGTCCAGCATATCGCCGCCGGCCTTGGTTCCGCAGACGCTTGTCACCGCTTCCCGGACGTCAAGGGTGTTCAGCGCCCAGGAGGAGCGGAGCATGATGGTGGCGCCGTTCTCCATTACGACGAAGCCGAAGGCGGAATCCTCCACCGTGAACTTGGCGGGATCCCAGTCGCCCCACGCGTTGGCGGAATGGGTATCGCCGTTCAGCTTATGGTAGGTAGTGCCCACGCAGTATTTCGGGCGATAGTTGTTCATCACCCAGAGCGTCAGGTCAAGGGCATGGGTGCCGATGTCGATCAGAGGCCCGCCGCCCTGCTCGTATTCGTTGAGGAAAACGCCCCAGGTCGGAACCGCACGACGGCGGATGGCAATGGCGTTTGCGTAGTAGATCTCCCCGAAGGTTCCGGCGTCGGCCTCCTGCTTCAGGTAGAGGGAATCGTTTCTCTGCCGGTTCTGATAACCGATGGTGAGAATCTTTCCGGTGCGCTTGGCGGCGTCGACCATTTTCTTCGCCTCGACGGAATTGATGGCCATCGGCTTTTCGCAGATGACGTGCTTTCCGGCCTCCAGCGCGTCAACGGTAATGAAGCTGTGGGAACGGTTGGGGGTGCAGACGTGTACCGCCTCGATCTCCGGGTCGGCAAGAAGCTGCCGGTAGTCGGTATAGACCTTGGCCCCCTCGGCGCCGTATGCGGCCGCCGCCTTCTTCGCCTTTGCCTCGATGATATCGCAGAAAGCGACCATCTGTACGTCGGGAAGCTGTTTGAGAGAGGGCATATGCTTGCCGTTGGCAATGCCTCCGCAACCGATGATGCCCACCTTAATGACGCGTGCATTCTCCATTTTTCAAATCTCCTTTATCCTTGCGCCGCAGGGAATTTTTCACGGCGCTTTATGGTTCTAGAGGTTATTATAACCCAATATTCGGAAGGTGTCAACATCCGATATTGCTGTTTTTCGGGTTTATTTTGCTTATTTTCTCCCAATTCCGATAGGTCGGAAAAACCGCCTGCCGTCCTCTCCCACCGGAAGCGAAAAGGCGGCGAAAAAGAGAAGGCGGCGGAGCTTTTCCGTCGCCTTCTTTGCGTTTATTTGCGTTTTCTTCTCAGGATTCCGTATCCGGCGGCACTGATGACAACCAGTACCGAAACGGGGAGAAGAAGCCTGTCGGCGGTATCGGGAGCCGTGTAATTCGGGTCGGCCTCTCCGCAAACGGTGCAGACGCCGTCCTTGTAGCTGTGGGCGGTCTTGGCAAGCGTAACGCTTCCCTTATCGGTAATCTCCTCCTTGCCGTCGGCGGCCTTGAAGTACTTGCCGCAGACCTCGCAGGAGTAGTATTCGATATTGCCCTCGGCTTGGCAGGTCGCGGCCTTGGCGTCGTACTTCGTCAGACCCGCGCCGCCGTTGTGGCCAGTGGCCTTCAGAACGATTTCCGCCGCCGTATACTCGGTCGTGCAGGTGTTGTCCTTATAATACTTTCCGTCGCAGGCGCCGTTTTCGCCTGTGCAGATCCAGTATTCAATATTGCCGTCCTCTGTGCAGGTCGGATCCTTCTTTTCTACCTTTTTCGGCACGTGGGTGTGCTTGACTCGGGTTTCGCCGGTCGCCCCGCACTTGGTGCAGGTAGAAATTTCTTCCTTGTCGGGATTGGCGGGATTGTCCTTCCACTCCCACGCGTGGGCCTCGGCGGCGTTCAGAACTTCTGAGCAGGTGCCGCAGGTGACCTTGTGGGTCTCCCCGCCGTCGTTGGCCGTATAGGTCAGCTTATCATGCTCGGCTTTGTTCATCTCGGCCTTGCATTCCTTGCACTCATTCCAGTGGTTGGTTTCGTCGCTGTGCCAAACGCCGTCCGTGGTGTGGGCCGCGACGGTTTCCTCTATCTTTTCCCCGCAGAGGGTGCAGACCTTCCAGTGCTGATTTTCGTCGCTTCCCCAGTCGCCGGGAACGTGGGTGAGTTGCTCGATCGTCAAGGTCTCATGATCCTCGACTTCTCTCTTCACCCCGTCTTCCTCCACAAACCATTTATCGCAGGTGGTGCACTCAAAGTGCGCCTCTACGCCCGCCGAAGAACAGCTTGCGGGAACCTTTTCCTTTTCTACGTAGTCGTGCGTTTTGACCACTTCCGAGAAGGTATCTTCGCGAAGCAGGTCGACGCCCAACGCGCTGCCTCTCGTCTTCATTGCCTCATAAACGGCCTCGTTGATTTCAAGCGTGGCCGAGAAGCCGGGGATGTCGCCGGGGGCGGCAGGGGTCGTGCCGGCAGAAACGCCGTAAAGGCCGAGGTAAGGCTTTGATCCCGTAAAGGATTTCGACACGTCAAAATTCTTCGTAATCACAAGCTTGAAGTTTTTCGCGCCCGCGAAACTTGACGATGAAACTTTATCCGTGTCAGCATTGGAAACGAAGCGGTTGACCTGTCCGCCGTCAAGAATGATGGTCGAGGTATCGCATTCAAAGACGATCTTTCCGCGAACTGTCGAAAGCACGTCGATGCTGGCCGTTCCGCCAACCGTCAGCGTAACACCGCCGTTCACCTTGTTGCCCTTACTTGACTTGCTCGAGCGGCAGATCGACAGATCCGCGAAATGTCCCGAAAGAACGGTGACCGAATAACTTCCCGTAAAAGTGCCGGTGGCGCCGTCAAGGTGGCGGGTTTCGTTTCCACCCTCTCCATAAATTCCCATCGAGCCCTCTGTCGTAACGCCCTCACCGATGGTGAAGTCGTAAAGGTCCGTCATGAAATAGATTGGGATTGCTTTGGGCTCGGTGATGGTGCTGATCGTAACCTTCTCAATCACGGTCGGGCCGCCGAGAACCCAAAAGTACCCGACGCTGTTGATGCTGTTGATTTTGCCGCTTCCGTCGCCGGTAATCGTGAGGGTGCCGGCGTGCTCGGGCATAATGTAGGAATCCTTTCCGCCGAGGTCAAAGTCAACGGTTCCGACGACATGAATCGTCACGTCCCCGTCGAGCGTCACGGCCTTTGTGACCGCTTCCTGAAGCGTTCCGAAGGCGCTGTCCTCCGAGCTTCCGTCGCCGTTTCCTCCCGCCTTCACGTAAAGGTCGGTTCCGCCTTCCGCCGTCGCCACAGGCTCTGCCGCCGAAAAGGGGAGACAAAGAAGGGCTGTCGAAAGCACCAGCAGAAGAGAAACGATCCATCCGATTGTTTTTTTCATCTCAAAAGCTCCTTTCTTTTTTTCGCTTTATTTTCTTTTGCGCAGTTTGCGCAGTTTGCTCAGCTTGCGCAATTTGCGCCGTTTGCTCAGCTCTTTTTCTTCTTCAGAAGGACAAGAATCGTGGCTCCCGCCGCCAGCACCACCACGCCCGCGACGATTGCGACCGTATAGAGCGGCTTCCAGCTTCCTTCCTTGTCGGATGGCGCTTCGGGAGTCGTTTCACTCTCCTCCGTCGGGGCCGCCGTCTCGCCTTCCGTCGGAGCAGGCTCCGTCACCTCCGGCTTTGTGGCCGCAGGCTCGGTGACCTCCGGTTCGGTAACGGTCGATTCGGTGACCGTCGGTTCGGTGACCTCCGGCTCGGTAACGGTCGGTTCGGTTACCGTCGGCTCAGTTACCGTCGGTTCGGTTACCGTCGGCTGGCTTTCCGAGGAGTCCCCGCCTTCCGTTATCCCCTTCTTGATCTCTGAGAAGGTGGCCGAGTGAACCACGCCGCTTCCCATCACTTTTTCATAAACCTCCTCGGCGATTTCAAGCGTCACCGAGAGGCCGGGAATGTCTTTGGGGGCGGCGGAGTTATCGCCTGCCGAAACGCCGTAAATGCCCACGTAGGGCGGATTTCCCGTGAAGGATTTCGACACGTCGAAATTCTCCGTAATCACGATCCGACAGCTCTTCGCGCCGGCAAAATTCGACGCCGTAACCCCGGGACGGTCTGCGTTGGCAACGAAACGGTTGACCTGTCCGCCGTCAAGAATGATCGTCGAGCTATCGCATCCGAAGAACTGACCTCTCGTCGTTCCCACCACGTCGATGCTCGCCCTTCCGCCGACCGTCAGCGTGACGCCGCCGTTTACGTAGGTGCCCTTGTTGTTCTGACGGCAGATGGCAAGATCCGTAAAATATCCCGAAAGGACGGTGATCGAATGGGTTCCCGTATAGGTGGTTCCGTCAAGGTGACGGGACTCATTCCCCGCCGTTCCGTAAATGGCCATCGAGCCATCCGTCACAAAGCCCTCTCCGACGGTAAAGTCGTAAAGGTCCGTGATGAAAAAGATCGAGTTCGTCGTGCCTACCGTGATATTTTCAAACACCGTCGTGCCGCCGAGCACCCAGTAATGGGTAACGCTGTTGATGTCGTTGATTTTTCCGCTTCCGTCGCCGGTGATCGTAAGCGTTCCGCTGTGCTCCGGCATCACGTAGGAATTGACTCCGCCGAGGTCGAAGTCAACGGCGCCGACGACGTGAATCGTCACGTCCCCGTCGAGGGTCGCGGCCTTTGTGGCCGCATCCTGAAGCGTTCCGAAGGCCTTGGCCTCCGAGCTTCCGTCGCCGTTTCCTCCCGCCTTTACGTAAAGGTCGGTTCCCGCCTCCCGCGCGCTTCCCTCATTCGCCGCCGCAAGCGGAAGACAAAGAAGGACTGCGAGCAGAAGGGAGAAGACTGTAAGAAAAACCGATTTTCTCATAAACGTGTCCTTTCTCTGATAACAACCCGTCAGGCAAGAGGCGGGGAACCGTTGTTCCGGTTCCCCGCTCCTTTCCCTGCTGTGCGGGAAACTTGATTTATCCTTTTTTCTTTTTGGCGATGACAAGGCCGGTGGCCAGCGCCGCCGCGCTCACAAGAACAACCGTCGAGATGAAGTCAGCAGAAGAAGGATTGCTGGGCTTGACGGGCTCCGTCGAACCGGTACCGGTGGTTTCGTCGGGAGTGGTGGGCTGGGTCTGCGAAGAAGAGCTGGGCGCCTGCGTCGTGGTCTTGGTGACCTTCGTGAAGCTGTCCTGATGAACCATACCGCTTCCGATCACGGCGTCATAAACCTCTTCGGCGATTTCAAGCGTGGCCGAGAGGCCGGGGATGTCGCCGGGGGCGGCAGAGTTTTCGCCCGCCGAAACGCCGTAAATGCCGAGGTAGGGCTGAGCACCCGTGAAGGACTTCGACACGTCGAAATTCTTCGTAATCACAAGCTTGAAGGTCTTCGCGCCACCGAAGTTCGACGCCGAAACGCCGGGGCGGTCAGCGTTAGCAACGAAACGGTTGACCTGTCCGCCGTCAAGAATGATCGTCGAGGTGTCGCATTCAAAGAACTGTCCGCGAATTGTCGAAACCACGTCGACGCTCGCCTTGCCGCCGACCGTCAGCGTAATGCTGCCGTTCACTTTGTTGCCCTTGTTGTTCTGACGGCAGATGGCAAGATCCGTGAAATATCCCGAAAGGACGGTGATCGAATGGGTTCCCGTATAGGTGGTTCCGTCAAGGTGACGGGACTCGTTCCCCGCCGTTCCGTAAATTCCCATTCCGCCCTCTGTCGTAACACCCTCGCCGACGGTAAAGTCGTAAAGGTCGGTGATAAAATAAATCGCGGGCGTGGTGCTGATCGCAATCTTTTCAAACACCGTGGGGCCGCCGAGTACCCAGAAGTGAGCAACGCTGTTGACATCGTTGATTTTACCGCTTCCGTCGCCGGTAATCGTGAGATTTCCGGTGTGCTCCGGCATCACGTAGGAATTGACTCCGCCGAGGTCAAAGTCAACGGTTCCGACGACGTGAATCGTCACGTCACCGCTGAGCGTCGCGGCCTTTGTGACCGCGTCCTGAAGCGTTCCGAAGGCCTTGGCCTCCGAGCTTCCGTCGCCGGTGCCTCCCGCCTTTACGTAAAGGTCGGTTCCGGTTCCCGCCGCCGCGACAGGAAGCGTTATCGCCGACGTCGCTATGACGAGAAGAAAAACAAGGACTGCGCATAGGATTCTTTTCATGATAAAAACCTCTCTTTTTTTATTTTCCGCCGACGTCTGTCGGTAGATTTAAGGATTCATATGCCCGCTCTGCCTAAAAACGCGAGCGGGGAATCAGTGCTTTTTGGTCTTGACGGCAACCACAACCACTGCGGCGACCGCACCGGCCATCACGACTCCGCAGAGAACGATAAGAACCGTTTCCATGATCCCGGCGTTGGGCTTTTCGGCGCCCAGATTCGTCTCGTCGGAGCCCGACTCCGCCGGGCCCGTGGTTTCTTCGCCTCCGGAGGGGGTCTCCGGAAGATTGGAGGAGGTGAAGCCCTCCGCCTTATCCGCAAGAGGCATGGGGTTGACGCCCACCGTATAGAGGGTATCGATATCGTTCGGATGCCCGCTTCCGTTTCCTACCGAGATTCCGTTTTCCGAAACCTGAATCGGCTCGACGAAGACGAAGCGTCCGCTGGAGGTGTCCTTCCCCGTATAGGCGTGATAGGCCGCCCAGCGCGTTCCGTCGGTGTCGGTGAAATAGGAAGCGTGTCCGCAACCGTTGATGCTGTCGGAAAGGGAGAAGAAGGGCCGGGGGGATTTAACCCAGCTTGAAGAGGAGAGGGGATCGCCGCCTGTATAGGTGAGAAGCGCCAGATTGTACTGTGTCGTCCAATAGCCGCTTCCCGAGAAGACGAGGAAAACCTCTCCGTTCTCTCCGTAAACGGCGGTGCCGCCCTCCACGACCATCGGCCACCATTTGTTCTCAAGCGCCGAATAGCCGTAGCCGCCCTTTTCCCAGTCATACTGCGGCTTGCAGATGACGGTGGGCTGTCCGTACATGATCCACGGCGTTTTCATCTTCGTGATGCTTATCGTCTGATAGAAATCCGCCGTTCCGCGCCCGACCTCCGAAACGAAGGTGATGTAGGGCACGCCGTCGATCCGGATGACCGACATTCCTCCGAAAAGGTCGTCGGTATTGTTCAGCTCCGGCACGTCCTCGCTGTACATCTTGGCGGGGACGTTGACCTCGCCGGTCTCGGGATTTCCCCAACGTCCGAGAAGATCGTTTCCGTCAAGGCATTTCAGCACATAGGCGCTGAGGAACCTTGTCTCCTCCGACTTCCCGTCGTCACAGCAGATGAACATATACCATCCGGCGTATTCCTCCCCGATCTCCTCCGCCGAGAAATAGTGGATTTCCGGGGACCACATCTTGTGGGAATAGGGCATACCAGGCTGAGGATTATAGACGCGGTAACCGGTGGAATAGCGCAGGTCGTCGATATTCGCGGCCTTGTGGAGAATTCCTCCCGTTCCGGCAAGGTAGTAGTAGCCGTCGCAGGTGAAAATCCACGGGTCGGCGCCGACGCGGATATAGTTTTTGAAGGAAAGGGTTCCCTCCTCCTTCTTGGTGACGTCCACGCCGTCCCCTACCGTCAGGGTACTCTTCATCGTTCCCTTGTACTTTTCCGATCCGTAAAGATCGGTGAGGTGACGGTAGTCGCCGCCGTTCAGATTGACTGTATAAGTGCCGCCCATCGAGGTATCCCGGAGATAGGCGGGGGCAATCTGGAAATAGAAGGTTCCGTCGTTCAGCGTCAGCGTCAGATTCCACGACAGACTGTAGTTGACTACGGAGGTGCTGTAAAAGCCGTAGATCCCTCCGTAGAAGGTTCCGCCGTTTACCGTCAGGGTCGCGCTTCCGTTCGTGAAGCCGTAGGCAGCAGGAGTAACCGGCCCGTGGAAGACGCCGCCGTCTATCGTGAGGGAAATATTTCCCCCGCGCACCGCCACGGAGCCGGTGTTTTCCGAGCCTCCGCGCAGCGTTCCCCAGTCTCCGCTTCCGATTCTCACCGAAATCTCATTGACCGTGGCGGAATCGGGGCGGCCTCCGCAGAGGTTTATGTAGGAGGTGTTCCCAAAGAGGCGCTCGGTTTTGACGCGGTCGCCGATGACGAGGGGATTTCCCATCGCGTAAAGGGTGATGCCGCTTTTGGAGGAGGCGACGGTGATATCCTCAAGCGCGGTGCTTCCGCCGAGGCGGAGGCTGGCGTCGAGGATCAGCTTTCCTCCGTAGTTCACATAACCGTCGGAGGAGGTAACCGTCACCTTCCCGCTCCACGAATTGGTGCTCGACTGAGTGGCCGCGTAGGTGTAATCTCCGCAGAGGACGACGCTTCCCTCGCCTCCGAGGGCGTTCACCGCCGTTCCGAGGCTTCCGACCGGCTCAAAGGGGCTGATTCCCGTCCCGGTGCCGCCGTCGGCGAGGAAGACGAGGGAACAAGCCTTCCCTTCCCCCAGTACCTTGGCAAAGGCGCCGCTTTCCGACTCCCCGGCCTTTTTCCCGACGAGGAGTCGCCCGGTCTTTTCTCCGGTCACGCCGTCGAGGTCAAGGCTTCCGATTTCGGTTTCCCCGAGGAAAACGCTTCCCCCGGGACAACCGGTCATTTTCAGTTTTCCCACCTTGCCGGAGAAGAGCTGGAGAATCACGTCTCCGTCCCCTTCCCTTGCAAGGGTGAGGTTTTCAATTTCGGCGTTTCCGATCGCCACGACGGCCTCGGCATTTCCCTCCCCGAGGGAAAGCTCAGAAAGCTTCCCGCCGTTCAGACCGGCGCGGAAGTCCTCCTTCGCGTTCAGCGTCAGGGAAGCAAAGGTTCCGCCGTTTATCTGTAAGGTGTTTCCCGCTTTTCCGTCAAGCGTCAGGGACAGCGGGCCGGAAACGGTAAGATCCTTCCCGGCGGTAAAGTCGCTTCCCGCTTGAATCGTGAGGGAGCCCTTCACGGCGATTTCAAGGGCGTCGATTTCCACCGGCGAGGAAAAGGTCAGGGTTTCGTTTCCGTTAAAGACCAGCGAAGCGCCGCTTTCTCCCTTGATGCGCACCGGAGAGGCTGTGGCCGGCATTTCTCCGCCCTTCACCTCGACCCGACCGCTCACCGTGATTTCTCCTCCCGAAAGCGCCAGAAGGCGAAGAGCCTCATCCAGCGTTTTCACCGCGTCGGGATGGGAGGAGCCCGTCGAAAGGTAGATATTTGTGTGATTTTCCGCCTCGTCAAAGGCGTTTTCAATGGCTTGAATCTGTGCTTCGCTGTAGAGAAGCACGTTATAGCTTGCCGTTTTCTTCGAGCCGGCCTTCTCGGCCTCCGCCGCCAGCGTATCGTTTTCATACCCGACGGTCACCGAATGAAACTGCCCGCCCTCAAAGAAGACTTCGGCGTTTCCGATGACGTTGTTTATGCGGAGCGATCCGACGCTTCCGCCGGCGAGGGTGACCTTCGCGTCGCCCGAGAGCTTTCTTGTGATATCGCCGCCCGTGTAAAGATTGGCGATTTCACCGCCCGATACCAGAATCTCGGCGCTGCCCCCGGCGTGGTTGTAAAGCGGGCCGCCGTAAAGGCCGTAGATTCTTCCGCCCTCCACCGTCAGGTGCGCGGTGCCTGTATAGTACATGGCCTGCTGGCCCTTGTTTCTTGTAAAGCCGCAGATGGCGTGAAATTCCCCGCTCTTTACCGTGATATGGGAATCGCGGTTGGAGGAGAGGTTATTCCCCGTCGGGGTTTCATACCCGCCGTTTACAAAGAAGGAAGCAAACCCGTTCTCCACCGTCACGCCCTCCCCGAAGGTGAGGTCGCAGAACTGCGCGGCGAGGACGACGGTTCCCCTACAGACCAGAGCGATATTCTCGAAGGTCATCGGGCCGTTCATCCGATAGGTGGAGGAGGAGAAAATCAGCTTGGCGCCGTTCTGCGCCGAAAAAGTGACGTCTCCGCCGTGATTAGGCTCTGTATACTGCCCCGAAACGGTGTAATCGGAGAGAAGAATGATTTTTCCGTCGGTTCCCGCGAAGAGCTTCAGGGCCCCGTCAAGCGTCTGTTTCGGCTTGGAAGCGCTGAGCCCGTCGTTTGCGTCGTTCCCCTTCGCGGCGTCAAGGTATACCGTCCGGCTCTCCGCCGCGAGGGAAAAGGAGAGCAGGGCGGCGATGCAGAGCACCGCGCAGAAAAGGGCGCCGAGCAGAGCGATTGTGCGTTTTTTCATAGAACTCCTTTAAATTTTCTTCGTTCCTGAACGCGGTTGGTTTCGTCCGGAAGATCCCTTCGGAGCGCCTCCCCTTCCCCGAAAAGGCTTTCAGGGAAGGGAGCGCTTTTTTATCCGAAAGTTATTTCTTCTTCTTTTTGACGACAACGACGACCACAACGGCGACCACGACGACAACCGCCGCCACGATGCCTATAATCAGGCCGATCGGAGGATTTTTATCCTCATTGTCCCCGGGTGAGGACGGCTCTGTCTCCTCGTTGCCGCCCGCCGTGCCGGCGGGAGTGCTTTCAGAGGGCTCCGATCCTGCGGGCTGCGAGCCGGGGGCTTCCGTCTCGCTCTCGGAGGGTTCGGTGTCTTCCCCTTCGGGACGGGTCTCGACGATGTTGTCGGTTTCCGGCGGAATATGCTCCGTCGTCTCGGGAGCCTCGACGTTTTCTACGCTGTCAAAGAAGGAGCGAACCGCGTTGAAGCTGTCGGAAGCCTTGGCGGCGGGAGAGGCGCAGAGGGTTCTTCCCTCTGTGTAGGTCACCTTGGAATCGGGGTTGTTCAGATATTCATTCGCCGCGCCGATGGTTCCTCCGTACCAGTTCACGGTAAGGGAGGCCTCGGTGTTGTTGGTATTCGCGGTGGAGTAGATGCCTCCCACCGTCGCGTTGCCTTCCACCGTCAGCGTGGTTTTCCCGAAGAAACAGTCTTTGCACTGAAGACCCGCGAGGTAGACGGCGCCTACCGAGGCGTCGCCGCTGATCAGGACGTTGGCCTCACCCGTGTAGGTTTCGCCGGTCAGGCCGCGGCTCCAGCAGTTGATCAGGATGTTGGATCCGGAATAGACCTTGATATCCACGTTCTTGTTCTTGTCGCCGAGGTAATCGCCGCGTCCGTTCTGATATCCTCCGACGATGAAGAAGGAGGCGCTGTCGGCGGTTCCGTTCAGATTGCTTCCGGTGATGTTGACGTCGTAACCGATGGTAAAGGGATTCAGTCCACAGTCAACGTGAACGCCGTTTGCGGAAGCGCAGTTGAAATCGATGTACTCAAAGCGGGTATCGCCCCAGAGGACAAAGTTTACGTAGAGGATGCGGAAGATCGCGTCGTTCGTCATCCGGTAATCCACCCCGTCGTATACGGAGGTGAAGGTCACCGAACCGTCGTAAAGCGTTCCGTAATCCCAGGCGATCCACTGCATGAAAGGGCCGCAGACAACGATGGTGCAATCCTTGCTCAGATCCAGCGCCGCATAAGCGTCGTCAAGACTGCTGACGGGGCTCAGGGCCGAGGAGCCGTCTCCGGTTCCGCCCTCGCTGAGGAAGACGACGGTTCCCTTTTCGGGAGTCTCCGTCTCCTCCGCGCTTCCCGTAACCGAAAAGACGAGAAGGGAAACAACGACCGTCACAAGGACGAGAAACAGGCCGATAAGCTTCTTTTTCATAATATAATCCTTTCGCTTTTTCTCCCTGTCCGGAAGAAAAAGTATCCTTTCCCGAAATTCTTTCCAAAAAACGTATGAGGGGTTGCCGATTATCGCCCGCCCGCCGCTTCTTCCTATCCGTCGGAAAACGGCGGGCCGGGCAAGGAGTCATGGTGTTTATTCTTCGTAATCCTCAAGCGCCGAAATCTGCCCAAGGAAGTCCGACAGCTTGTTCATAAAGGAGGTTCTGGTGGAGGAGACCAGCGATGTCCAGTAGGGCAGATTGTTGTACACCGTCTCGCGGATAGCCGCGTCGAGACCGAAGTTGGCGGAGAAGGTGTAACCGAAGTCAAAGGTGGTGGAGGAACGAATAAGGTCGAAGATCGCCTTCGTTTCGGGCGTCGCGTCTGTATACTTGATCTTCAGAGCGTCCTCGAAGTAGATGGGCGTGACGGCGCGGTAGTTCTGAGAAGCGACCGCCTCAAGCGCCGCCGAGGCGAACTCGGAATCGGGAGCTGTTCTCATAATACCGAAGGAGACGTAGATGCCGCGGGGCAGGGTGGCGTATTCCTCATCCTCCGCCCACTTCGGATAGGGGAGAATGCCGAAATCTTCCGCGATGTCGCTGAAGGTATCGACCGGGTCGGCAAAGACTGCCGAGACAAAGAGCATACGTCTGGCGCGGAAGGCGTTTTCCACCTTCGTCACGTCGTCGGCGGTACGGGCAAGGTAAGTACCCGGCTGATTGTTGGCGAAGGAGCAGAGCCACTCGCAGGAATCCGAGGCACGGCGGGTATCGTAGATGAAGGTGAAGGTTCCGTCGTTGTTTCTGCTCAGCATCGGATAGTGGAAGGCCGCCTTGAAGACCTCAAGGTGGTTGTCGTTCCGGGTGGCGAAGCCGAAGGAATCCGATTCGAGATTGGGATTCGCCTCGTCGACCGCCGAGAAGGCCTGACGCACGTACTGCTGCCAGAGCTCCTTGGTCCATTTTCCGTCGAGAACCGTCTGCTGGAGGTCGGGGATCTGAAGATCGTTCGCATAAAGCATATTGTAGAGCAGGCAGTTGGTGTTTTTCAGAAGGGAGGTTCCGGCGTCGCCCGCCGCAAGATAGAGCCGACCGTTGATCGTCGCGTTTTCGGTAAGGTCGCTCAGCCACCAGGGCTTGGCAAAGTCAAGATAAGGCGTGCTGAGCAGGTCGATGAAGGCGCCGCCCGTCAGAACCGGCGTGACGCAGCTGATGCTGATGCCGACCACGTCCCACAGGTCGTCGTTGGTGGCATAGGCTCCGAGAACGGTGTTGGCGAAGGGATCGCGCGCGCTAAAGTCAACGCCGGCGACGTTCGTCACCTGCCAGTTGAAGTTCAACCGTTCCGCTACGCTCAGGTTCGATTTGTGGACAGCCTCTTCAACGAGGTCGGAGCTTTCCTCTTCATAGAAGAATTCCTCTATGTATTCGGTGGGATAGAGGACACGGAAATCTCGTCCGTTGTAGTTAAGCGTCGGAAGAGAGTCGACGAGGAAGCCGTTGCTGTCGTATTCAAGCTCCTCCCCGTTCGAGCCGCTCTCGCCGGCATTTCCCGCCGTCGAGGCAGAGGTGCCGTTTCCCGTTCCTCCTCCGCCGGAGCAGGCGGCCATGACTACCGTAAGAACGAGCATGGAGGAAACGAGAAGAAGTGCCAATAATTTCTTCATGGTGTTTCTTTTTCCCGGGGACTTTCCCCGGAAATCCTTTCTGCAAATTTGTTTTCAGTCTCCGGAGAACCGGATTTTCTCCGCGCCGCGTGTTACCGTAAATGCTTTCCGCGCGGGACGGGCGCACGGATTCTGTCCTTTGGCGCGTGTTGTGGGCCGGAATTTCCGGAGCAGCGACAGGTTTCGGGCCTTATTTTCCTTCCTCCCTTCCTTCCCGACCGGCGCCCGCCGTTTCCCGGCCGAAAGTTCTGTTCCCGTCCGTTTTGCTTTTGCAAACGGTTTTTGAGGGAATTTTCACCGGCGGGAAGCCCCGCTACGGAAACGTCCGCTACGGGAAGCCCCGCTACGGAAATGTCCGCTGCGGAAAGTTCCGTTTTGGAAGAATCCGTTTCCCGGAGAAAATTCCGTTTTGCCCTTCTTTTTGAGGCTTTTGCCGCTTATACCGCTTCCTGCCCGGGAGTTCCGGGGCCGGAAGCCGCCGATTCAGCAGATACAGATTTCAAAGTCACGGAATCGGCAATCGCGGATCTCAAAGCCGCTTTCAGCAGACGCTGACGCCGCAAGCGCGGAGAAGGGTCTTGTAGACGCCGAGCTCGTATTCCGGCGTGTAGGGATTGCTTCTCTCGCCTCTTACGAGGGAGGCGAAGCCTCTCATCATATTGTCGTAGCGGTCAAAGGGCCTTGTCGTATACTTGAAGCCGTCGTACCGCCAGCTTCTCTTGAGATCCACCGTCTCGCGGACTCCCGTGTAGATGTCCCCGCTGGCTCCGGCGTCCGCCCAGCCCTCGAGGGGAAGCAGAAGGACGCTTCCCTTCTGCCCGTGAACCGACAGCTGTCTGCGCATATATCCGCCGATCTCCGCCGCGCAGGATTTCGCGAAGGAGACGCCGTTTTTGTATTTCAGAACCGCGAAGCCGCAGTCATCAGCCGTCACGCCGTCGAAGCCTGTTGAAACATTGAAGGGCACTACCTCGTCGGGAACCCCTTGGAACATACAGATAAGATCGATCATGTGACAGCCGAGGAAGAACATCATGCCGCCCGGGAAGTCCCCGAGCCACTGCCGCTTGGCCGCGCCGTGGATGCAGTTCATCTGCGCCTCAACGGAGTAAATCGGGCCGAGGAGACCGTTTTTGACGTCCTGCTTCAGCTTGATGACGGCGGGATTGTAGCGGTACATATACCCGGTGTGGAAAACCGCTTTTTTCTTTTCGACCTCTTCCATGAGCGCCTCAAATTCCGAAAGCTTGCTTCCGCCCGGCTTATCCATATGCACCGCGAGGCCTCTGTCGAGCGCCAGTCTTGCGTATTTGGTCAGATTCAGCTCGTAGGTTTCGATCGTGACCGCCTGCAGGCCGGGGACTGCGAGAAGCTCCTCCACCGACATCTGAGGGACGCCCTCGAAGGATTTTTCGTGACAGTTCTTCTCCCCCTCCGGAACCGCGAAGCCGACAATCTCGAAGACGTCGGGAAGCCTTTTCAGCGACCGAATGATATCCCCGGCGTGGTCGTGCTCCGCGCCGATTTGTCCGATTTTGATTTTTTCCATGGTTTTGCCGTCCGCACTTGCGGATCTCCTCCGTTCATCGGGATACGTCTCTTTTGCCGCCCCGGGCTTCCCCGGCTACCCTTGCGCAAAAGAGTACGCATGAAATGGTTTCTTTCGGCGCGGCTTCTTCACGGGAAGATTGTACAAAGCGTTCCGAAAATCGGAGGCTTCTCCTTTTTCCCGTGAAAGAGGGCCGTAAAATATTTTTCAAACGCGCCGCAAAGAAAAGTTAAAGTATTCTTTTTTTCGGCGCGGCCCTTCCGCCGGAATATTGTACAAAGCGTTCCGAAAATCGGAGCCTTTTCCTTTTTCCCGCGAAAGAGAGACGATAAAATATTTCACAAACACGCGCCTCAAAGCATACTTTTCGAGTAAAAAATCCCACGGAATCCTGCCGGTGAGTCGTCCTTTCCCGGCGCTATCAAGGCCTCTTCGGGGCCTTCCGGCACCCTTTTTTCGGCCTTATGCCGAAAACGGCGGCCTTTCTTTGCCTTTTTGTGTGATTTTTCACTTCCTTACTTGTTAAGTATATCCTGAATGAACGAAAAAGAAAAGACACTATTCTGCCCGAAAAGAGAACTATTCTCTTAATTCGTTCCGACGCGATTCTCTTTTCCCTCCGTTTTCGGGGGTCTCTTTCCCGCGCCGCGGCTTTTTTCTCTCTTTTTTTGCCTTTTTCCCCTCCTTTTCCCCGTCCGGCAAAAAAGCGCAAAAAAATCCGCCCGGGATGGCCGGGCGGGATATCGTTTGAAAAAATTTTTACAAAAATTCAGGACTGCGCAAGTGCTATGCACAAGCGCTATGCGCCGCGCCATGTGCCGCGCTATGCACCGCCATGTGCCATGCCATGCGCCATGCCATGCACAAGCACTATGCACAAGCGCCATGCGCCGCGCCATGCGCCGCGCTATGCGCCGCGCCATGTGCCGCGCCGCGTACAAAAGTCCCCCATCGGCGTGGCTTTCGCCTCACCGATGAGGGACACGGGTTTTCGGGGCCGATTCGGCCGTGCCGATTTGGCCGTGCCGATTTGGCCCGGCCAAATCGGCACTTCCGTACTTGAGTTTATTACAAACGACGGGATTCTCTGCTTCCGTGGAGCTTTCGCGCCGTGATTACGCCTTCCCGCTCTTGGTTTCGCAGTATATACAGCGGTATTCCCTCGTTTCCCGTTTGGTCAGCCGGAAAATGTGGGGCAGCTCCTGCTCTGTCGTCGTGATACAGCGGGGATTGCGGCAGAAGATGACGTTTGTCAGCTTCTCGGGGAGCTCCATTTTCTTCTTCTCGACCAGCGCCCCGTTGTGGATGACGTCCACCGTCACGCCGGGATCCACATAGCCGAGAATGTCGGTATTTACCGGGATATTCGCGGCGATTTTGATCATATCCTTCTTTCCCATCTTGCGGCTCGCCGCGTTTTTGATGATGGCCACCTGACAGTCGAGAGCGTCGAGGCCGAGGAGGCGGAAAATCTCCATTCCCTTGCCTGCCTCGATGTGGTCGATGACGATTCCGTCCTGTATCGAATCAATATTCATGGCTTTTTCCCTCTTTCGGAAAAATTTCTCTTGCGGCGGGTTTTTAGCCGCCGCTTGTGGTTTTTATCCGCCGTTTGCGGGTTTTCGTCCGCCGCTTTTGCTTCGCAGACTGCGCAAGCCCTGCAAGGCACGCAAATTTTGCCGGTTACGCAAATTTTGCCGATTACGCAAGGTCTAGGAGCTTTAAAATCAGCGCCATCCGCATATACTTGCCGTTCAGAACCTGCTTGAAATAGCAGGCGCGGGGATCGCTGTCCACCGCCACGCTGATTTCGTTGACACGGGGGAGCGGATGCATAATGCAGAGGTCGGCTTTTGCCTCTACCAGCTTTTCGGGAGTCAGAATATAGCTGTCCTTCAAGCGGAGGTAATCCTCCTCGTTGAAGAAGCGCTCCTTCTGCACGCGGGTCATATAGAGGATGTCCAGCTCCGGCATGACCAAGAGAAGATCCCGGGTCTGAATATAGGGAATTTCCTTTTCCTTCAAGGTGTTTTTCACATAGCTCGGTAGCTTCAGCTCGTCGGGGGAGATCAGGACGAACCTCACGTCCTTGTACCTTTCCATGGCGGTAATCAGGGAATGCACGGTGCGCCCGAATTTCAGATCCCCGCAAAAGCCTACCGTCAGGCCCTCGAACCGGCCCTTTTCCCTGTGAATGGTGAAGAGGTCGGCTAGCGTCTGCGTCGGATGGTTGTGGCCGCCGTCGCCGGCGTTGATGACCGGGATCGTCGCGTTCATGGCCGCCACCATCGGCGCGCCCTCCTTGGGATGACGCATGGCGATGATATCCGCGTAGCAGGAAATCACCTTCGCCGTGTCGGCCACGCTCTCCCCTTTGGAGGCGGAGCTTGACTGCGCGTCGGCCATGGTGAGGACGTTGCCGCCCAACTCGTACATCGCCGCCTCAAAGCTGAGACGGGTGCGGGTGGAGGGCTCGAAAAAGAGGGTGGCGAGCTTTTTCCCACGGCATTTTTCGGAATATTTCCCGGGATTTGCGATAATATCCCTTCCAATCTCCATCAGCCCGTCAATCTCCTCCACCGAAAGCTGACGGATATCGATGACGCTTTTCATGACAATCCCCTCTTTCCTCAGTTGCAAGAAATCCAGCTCTCGTCGGAGGGATTGTCACGGAAGGCCTTCAGCCTCGCGACGTCCTCCGCGCGAATATAGCCCTGCTCGGCGGCGACCTCGGCAACGGCGTCGAAATTCGTCAGGCTGTAATTCTTCACGTTTGCCTCGGCAAGGCGCTCCAGCCCTTTTTTCATTCGGTAGGTGAAAATCGAAACGATGCCGAGAACCTCCGCGCCCGCCTCGCGCAGGACGTTTACGACCTCAAGCACGCTTCCCCCCGTCGAAATCAGATCCTCGACGACGACGGTTTTCTGTCCCGGCTCCAGTCGTCCCTCAATCTGATTCTGCCGCCCGTGATCCTTGCTTCCACTTCTCACATATCCCATCGGGAGCTTCAGCATATGCCCGACGATGGCGGCGTGCGCGATGCCTGCCGTCGAGGTTCCCATCAGCACCTCCACATCGGGAAAATGCTCCTTCACAAGCGCGGCCAGCCCGTTTTCGACGTCGTCCCGGACGGCGGGGGCCGTCAGCGTCAGCCGGTTGTCGGTATAGACCGGGCTTTTGATGCCGCTCGCCCAGATAAAGGGCTGCTCCGGGCGGAAGAAGACCGCCTGGATCGCCAGCAAATCCTCCGCAATTTTTCTTTCGTTTTCCATTTTCTTTTCCTTCTTTCTGACGGAATAAATTCTTTCGAAATGAACTTTTTCGACCCGCATTTTTGGCCCAAAATTTTCGGCCCGACGGGTTCGGCCCGCAGGTTTGGGGTCGAAGGTTTCGGCCCAAAGGGGGAGCCGCTTTTTCAACGTAAAGTTTTCGGCTCAAAGGGTTGAGCCACTTTTTCAACGCGAAGTTTCGGCTCAAAGGCCCGGCCAAAGGGTGAGCCGCTTTTTCAACACGAAGTTTCGACCCAAAGACCTCAGCTCAAAGGGTTGAGCCGCTTTTTCAACGCGAAGTTTCGGCTCAAAGGCCCGGCCAAAGGGTGAGCCGCTTTTTCAACGCGAAGTTTCGGCTCAAAGGCCCGGCTCAAAGGGTTGAGCTTTTTTCAACGCGAAGATTGAAGTTTTCGGCTCAAATTTTTTGGTTCAGGAGCACCGGCCCGGTCAGTCACAGAACTTCTTCACACAGCGCAGATACGCCGCGACGGGGTCGGGGGAAGCGGTGATCGGACGGCCAACCACGATATAGTCGGATCCGGCCACCCTCGCCTGCTCCGGCGTCATGACCCGCTTCTGATCGCCCACGTCCCCGTCTGCGAAACGCACGCCGGGCGTCACGGTGAGAAAGCCGGCTCCGCACCGGGCATGAACCTTTTCGGCCTCCTGCGGGGAGCAGACCACCCCGTCAAGCCCCGCGTTCTTTGCGTTTTCCGCGTAGCACATCACGACCTCGGGAAGCGGCAGATTTTCGATGAGAAGCTCTTCTTTCATCGTCCTCTCGTCCGTCGAGGTAAGCTGTGTCACCGCGATAAGGAGCGGGCGGCTGCCGTCCGGTCTCCGCAGTCCTTCAAGCGCCCCCTGCATCATGGCGGAGGCCCCGGCGGCGTGGAGATTCGTCATATCGACGTCGAGGCGGGAGAGCACCGCCATCGTCTTCTTTACCGTGTTGGGGATATCGTGGAGCTTCAAATCCAGAAAAATCCGATGCCCCCGTTTTTTTATCTCCTTTACAATCTCCGGCCCCTCCGCGTAGAAAAGCTCCATGCCGATCTTGACAAAGGGCTTTCTCTCCCGGAAGAGGTCGAGAAAGGAGAACACTTCGTTTTTCCCCGCGAAATCGCAGGCGACAATCACGTCTTTGCCCATAATTTTTTCCTTCCTTCTTTTCCCGCCGGTACCCCGGCGGTGCTGATTCTTTTCCCGGCGTTTTGCTCTTCGCCGGGCCTTTTTGCGGCGAACGCTGAAAACCGCGCCCGCACCTCGGTCTTTTCTTGCCTTTTATCCCCGGTGGGCCGCGCCGATGATTTCCTTCAAGGAGGAGATCCCGTAGCTCTCCATCGTTTCGGGGAGGCTTTCGACGATCTTCTTCGACGCGAAGGGATCGACGAGGTTGGCGGCCCCCACCTCAACGGCGGTCGCCCCGGCCAGCATCATCTCAATCACGTCCTCGGCGCTCGACACGCCGCCCATTCCCACAATCGGGACAGAGACGGCCTCATAAACCTGATAGACCATCCGCAGGGCCACCGGCTTGACGGCGGGACCGGACAGTCCTCCCGTTTTGTTGGCGAGAACCGGCCTTTTCGTTTTCAGGTCGATCCGCATTCCGAGAAGGGTATTGATCAGACTGATGCCGTCGGCCCCCGCCGCCTTGCAGGCCTTCGCCACCGAAACGATATCGGTGACGTTGGGGGAAAGCTTGATGAGAATCGGCTTCTTCGTCACTCGCCGGACCGCCGCCGTCACCTCAGCCGCCGCCTTCGGGGAGGTGCCGAAGCTCATGCCGCCACCGTGGACGTTGGGGCAGGAAACATTCACCTCAAACCAGCCGATCTGCTCCTCCCCGTCCAGTCTCCGGCAGGTTTCGGCGTATTCCTCCACCGAAAAGCCGCTGACGTTGGCCATAATCGGCTTGGAAAAGCAGGCCTTGAGCCGGGGAAGCTCCTCGCTCAGCACCTTTTCGACGCCGGGATTCTGCAGCCCGACGGAATTGAGCATTCCGGCCTCGCATTCCGCGATGCGCGGGGTGGGGTTGCCGAAGCGCGCCTCCCTTGTCGTCCCCTTAAAGGAGAGACTCCCGAGACATTCGATATCGTAAAGCTCCGCGAACTCGTACCCGTACCCGAAGGTTCCGCTCGCCGGAATAACCGGGTTATCCAGCCTGACGCCGCAGAGCGTCACTGACGTGTCGGCCATACAATTTCCTCCCTTTTCAGCACCGGGCCGTCCCGGCAGATTCTTTTGTTTCCGTACAAAGTCTTACAGGAGCAACCCATGCAGGCGCCGAAGCCGCATCCCATCCGCTCCTCAAAGCTGAACTGACCGCTCGTCTTTGCGACCTTCTCCACGGCGAAAAACATCGGCATCGGCCCGCAGGTATAGAAATAGGTATAGGAAAGCCTCTTCATCACGTCGGTGACGAAGCCCTTTTCCCCGCGGCTCCCGTCTGCGGTCGCAAGATAGACCTCGGCGCCGAGGGCGCGGAAGTTCTCCTCGTAGAAGATCTCACGCTCGGTATTGAAGCCGAGAATCACCTGCACCGCCTTCCCCTCTCGCCGAAGCTCTTTGCAGAGTCCGTAAAGCGGGGGAATCCCGACGCCGCCTCCGACGAGGAGCGGATTTTCCCCGCTCAGCGCCGTATCGTAGCCGTTTCCCAGCCCGGAAAGGAGGTCGAGCCTCTCTCCGATTCCGAGGGTGGTCATCTTTTTTGTGCCCTTCCCGACCGTCTTATACACCAGCGTGAGTCGATCCCCTTCCCGGTCACAGACCGAAATCGGGCGGCGGAGATAAAGCCCGTCGAGCCGGATATTGACAAACTGACCGGGGGAAGAGAGCGGGGAGGTATCCCCTTCGAGAACCATCTCCCAGACCGTTTCGGTAAGAGGGCGGTTTCCGACCACCGTCATCTCTGTCTGTTTCATCTTATGACTGTTCCTTTCTGTGAGCTTGCGAGGCTTTGCGCGTTCTCCGGGTCTTATCGAAGACGCGAAGCACTCCAAGGTTCTGCGCGTTTCCATGGCATTGACCCGGAGAGGCGAAACACTTTTAAGTTTTGCGCACCCCGGTTTTGTCGGGAGAAGCCGCAAACCTTCTTAAGAGTCGATCGTGGAAATGGTAAGCGTCGTCTCCTCAAGGACGTCGAGGAGGACGCGGACCGTATCGAGCGCCGTGAACATCGTCACGCTGTTTTCGGAGGCGACCCGGCGGATCTGCGAGCCGTCGCTTGCCTGTCCGTCGGAGCCGATGTCGCGGGTATTGATGACGTAGGCGATATGCCCCTGCCGGATGGCGTCGGGGATCTCGTCGCTTCCGTCGCTGATCTTTTTCAGCACGTGCGTGCGGATGCCGTTCTTTTTTAAGAAGGCCGCCGTCCCCGCCGTCGCCTCGATGTTGAAGCCGAGGTTATAGAATCTTCTGATGAGGGGAAGCGCCTCCTCCTTGTCCTTATCTGCCACCGTCGCGAAGACGGTTCCGTAGTTCTGCAGGTGCATTCCGGAGGCTTGAAGCGCTTTATAAAGGGCCCGGTTGAGCTTATCGTCGTAGCCGATGGCCTCCCCCGTCGACTTCATCTCGGGGGAAAGGTAGGCGTCGAGCCCGCGGATCTTATTGAAGGAGAAGACCGGCACCTTTACGTACCATCTCTTCTTTTCCTCCGGATAAAGGGTGAAGATACCCAGCTCCTTCAGGCTCTTTCCGAGGCTCACCTCGGTGGCGATATCGGCAAGGCTGTAACCGGTCGCCTTGGAGAGGAAGGGAACCGTCCGGGAGGAACGGGGATTGACCTCGATGATATAGACGTTTTCCTCCTTATCGACGATGAACTGAATGTTGTAAAGGCCCACGATACCGATGCCGAGGCCGAGCTTCTTCGCATAGCTCAGGATCACGCCCTTGACCCGGTCGGAAATGCTGAACGAAGGGTAAACGCTGATCGAATCCCCGGAGTGGACGCCCGTCCTCTCGACCAGCTCCATAATGCCGGCGACAAAGACGTCCCGCCCGTCGCAGACGGCGTCGACCTCCACTTCCTTACCCTGAATGTACTTGTCGACCAGAACCGGCTTGTCCTCGTCAATCTCAACGGCGGTTTTCAGATAGTGGCGAAGCTGTTCCTCCCCGGCCACAATCTGCATGGCGCGACCCCCGAGAACGAAGGAGGGCCGAACCAGAACCGGATAGCCGATTTCTTTGGCCGCCGCGATTCCGTCCTCAATCCTCGTCACCGCTCTCCCCTTTGGCCGGGGGATGTCGAGCTCCTTCAAAATATGCTCGAAGCTGTCGCGATTTTCGGCCTTTTCAATCGCTTCGCAGTCGGTTCCGATGATCTTGACGCCCCGCTCAACCAGCGGCTCGGCCAGATTGATGGCGGTCTGTCCGCCCAGAGAGGCGATGACCCCCTCCGGCTGCTCGAAATGAAGGATGTTCATCACGTCCTCCGTCGTCAGCGGCTCGAAATAGAGCTTGTCCGCCGTGGTGTAGTCGGTCGATACCGTTTCGGGGTTGTTGTTGATGATGATCGCCTCATAGCCGGACTTCTTGATGGTCGTCACGGCGTGGACGGTAGAATAGTCGAATTCAACGCCCTGCCCAATCCGGATCGGGCCGGCGCCGAGGACGACGATTTTCTTCCGGTCGGTCCGGCGGGAGATGTTTTCCCCTACATAAGAGGAGTAGAAATAGGGGATATAGGCGCCGGTGTGGCAGGTATCCACCATCCGGTAGACCGGGAAGATATCGTTTTCCTTCCTCATATCGAAGACGTCGGTTTCCTTCCTTCCCCAGAGGCGCGCGATGAAGCGGTCGCTGAAGCCCATCGTCTTGGCCTCTCTCAGTACCCCGATATCGCCGGGATTTTCCCGCACCTTCGTCTCTTCCTTCACGATGCGCTCCAGCGCTTCAAGGAAGAAGGGGGTGATCATGGTGACTTTATACAGAGTCTCCACCGAGGTGCCGCGGCGGAGAAGCTCCGCCACCGCGAAAATACCGTCGTCCCGGAACTCCTTTAAATAGGAGATAAGCTCCTCCGTCTCCATCCCGTCGAATTTGACAAGATGGAAATGGCAGGCCCCGTTTTCAAGGGAGCGGACCGATTTTAAGAGGCATTCCTCCAGCGTCGAGCCGATGCCCATCACCTCTCCCGTCGCCTTCATCTGCGTTCCGAGGACGTTCGGCGCGGTGGAGAATTTGTCGAAGGGGAAGCGCGGGAGCTTCGCGACCACGTAATCGAGGCTCGGTTCAAAAGCGGCGCTGGTGTTGGCGACCGAAATTTCCTTCAGCGTCATGCCAACCGCGATTTTCGCCGTGACGCGGGCGATCGGATAGCCGGAGGCCTTGGAGGCGAGAGCCGAGGAGCGGGAAACCCGGGGATTGACCTCGATAAGGAAATACTCGCTCGTCTGAGGGTGCAGAGCAAACTGAACGTTGCAGCCGCCCTCGATTTTCAGAGCACGGATGATTTTGATGGCCGAATCGTTCAGCATTTTCAGATCCCGGTCGTTGAGCGTCATGATCGGCGCGACGACGATGGAGTCGCCGGTGTGAACGCCGACCGGGTCGACGTTCTCCATTCCGCAGATGGTGATGGCGTGGTCGGTGCCGTCCCGCATGACCTCAAATTCGATTTCTTTATAGCCCTTGACGGATTTCTCAATCAGAACCTGATGAACCGGGGAGAGGCGGAAGGCGTTGCGCCCGACCTCAATCAGCTCCTCCTCGTTCTCCGCGAAGCCGCCGCCGGTGCCTCCCAGCGTGAAGGCGGGGCGCAGAACGACCGGATAGCCGATGCGGGAGGCGGCCGCCCGCGCTTCCTCAAGAGAATAGGTGATTTCGGAGGGAATGGTCGGCTCGCCTATCGACTGGCAGAGCTCCTTGAAGAGCTCGCGGTCCTCCGCCTGCTCGATGCTCCGACTGCTCGTTCCGAGAAGCTCGACGCCGCATTCCTTAAGAACGCCCTTTCTTTCCAGCTGCATGGCAAGATTCAGCCCGGTCTGCCCGCCGATGCCCGGCACGATGGCGTCGGGCCTTTCGTAGCGAAGAATTTTTGCTATATACTCCAGCGTAAGGGGCTCCATATACACCTTGTCGGCAAGGGAGGTGTCGGTCATGATTGTCGCGGGATTGCTGTTGCAAAGGATGACCTCATAGCCCTCCTCCTTCAACGCCAAAACCGCCTGCGTCCCCGCATAGTCAAATTCCGCCGCCTGTCCGATGACAATGGGGCCGGAGCCGATGATGAGAATTTTTTTCAGATCGCTTCTCTTCGCCATTCTCTTTTCCTCTTTCTCTCTTTTGATTTTGAATATTCTTGTTTCGTTTTCTTGTGCCGGTTGTGCTGTTTTCGCTTGTGCTATTTGCGCTTGTGCTGTTTGCGCTTGTGCTGTTTGCGCTTGCGCTGTTTTGTTCCTGAACCGGTTATGCTTTCGCCGTTCCGCGCGTGCTATTCCGTGCGTGCTGTTTACATTTGCGCTGTTTATGCTTGCGCCCGGACGGAAGATTACGCCCTTCCCCGCTTGTAGACCGGTCGGCCCTTGTATACCGTCAGGAGGCAGGTCGCGGAAACCCGACGTCCTATAAAGGGGGTCGCGTGACCTTGGGAGAGGAAGGAAGCGGGATCGACTTCCCTCTCCCCGCTCAGATCCCAGACGGCAAAGCCCCGGTCGGAGCCGATGGAAAAGCGCTTCCGAGGCGCCTCGCTCATCAGGAAGATCAGTCTTTCAAGGGAAAGATACCCCTTTTTCACCAGCTCTGTATAGAGCATCGGGAAGGAAACCTCCAGCCCCGTCACGCCCATCAGACTTTTTTCAAGGCCACAGCTCTTTTCCTCTGCGGAATGAGGGGCGTGGTCAGTGGCAATCATATCGACCGTCCCGTCGAAAAGTCCTTCAAGCAGGGCCTCGCGATCCTCTCTGCCCCGAAGCGGGGGATTCATTTTGAAGAAGCCGTCCTCGCGCAGATCGTCCTCGCAGAGAAGCAGGTAGTGGGGCGCCGTCTCGCAGGTGACGTTGACGCCGCTTTTTTTGGCCTCCCGAATCAGCTCCACGCTCTCACGGCAGGAAATGTGGCAGACGTGGTAGGCGCACCCCGTCTCCTCCGCCAGCTTGAGATCCCGTTCGATCGGTCGCCATTCGCTCTCCGAACAGATTCCCCGGTGACCGTGCGCCTCCGCATAGCGGCCCTTGTGGATATAGCCCCCGGCAAGCAGGCTGTTGTCCTCGCAGTGGGCGGAAATCGGCTTCCCCAGCGCCGCCGCGCGCTTCATGGCCTCCCGCATTTTTCCGGCGTCCTGCACACCTTTCCCGTCGTCGGAAAAGCCGCAGACAAAGGGCGCCATGCCCTCCATGTCGGAAAGCTCCTCCCCTTTTTCTCCCACCGTGATCGCCCCGAAGGGGAGCACTTCTATGCAGGCGTCCCGCCGTATTGGGGCAAGCTCCTCCTCGAGGTGCCCGACCGAATCGGGAACGGGATTCAGATTCGGCATCGCGCAGAGCGCCGTATAGCCACCCGCCGCGCCGGCCGCCGTCCCGCTCTTCACCGTCTCCTTATAAGAAAATCCCGGTTCCCGCAAATGTACGTGTACATCGGCAAAACCGGGAAAAATATAACAGCCCGAAAGATCGGAGAAATCGGAAAAAAGAGAGGGGGCGTCTGTTTCCACGGGAAAATCGCGCGTTTCCCACTTTCCATCCGTATAGACGGTTCCGCCCTTCAACACAAGCTTCATGTCGTTCTCCCTGCGGGACGATAAAAAAGAACCCGCATCGGCAAGGTTCCGCAATTCTTTTCGCACAAAAAGGCTCCCCTCTCTGCGCGTATTTCCAAAAACCTTGTCGATCTCTCTGTATCGCCCTTAAAGATTTTGTTTTCATTATTATACCACAGGTTGAGGGGAATGTCAAGGGGACGAAGGAGATTTTTCGGGGGTGCGGCATCGGCAAATTTTCAAAGAAAATACCCGTGCGGCAAAGAAGGGATTTACCGCAGAATACAGGAAGGGGAGAAAAGCCCTTGCAAAGCTTGAATTGCCCCTCCTGAAAAAAACGCAACAAAAACTTCCCCGACGTTTTGCAAAGTTTGTTGAGTCCTTTTTCCTCCCGCAAGTTTTTTATTGTTCTGCTGTCGCATTCGCTCATAAAACATTTTTTATTACGGTTTTTGTGCTTCACATTGCTTTACTTATTGACATTTCGGCGACGATATGCTATACTTTTAAAGATATTTTCCGCGAAAAACCGCATATTTAAAGATGAAAGAGGAACAACGAATGCAAGCAATAAGCAAAAACCGCACCTTTCTGATGGGAATAGCGATAGCGCTTATCATGTTCTGCCACAATTCTCTGCAAATAAGCCAGCCTTACATAGCGCTCGGTTGGGTTGCGCTTTCAGATATTGCTCAATGCGGCGTGGATATTTTTCTGTTTCTCTCAGGCTTCGGCTTGTTTTATTCCTATTCAAAGTCCCCGGAATATCTACCCTTTCTTAAAAAGAGGTTTTTAAGAATTGTACCTAAATATTTGATCGTAGTCATCCCGTATGCCACTCTCCTTTGCTTATTCAATTTTTGCTCTTTTCACGAAGCTTTAGACAGATATTCTCTGGTCGGCTTTTTTATAACAGGAAATCGCTCTCAGTGGTTTATCGCGGCCATTCTGGTTCTGTATCTGCTGTTCCCGTTGGTTTATAAGCTTGTTCAAAAAAACCTTCTATGGATGGGAGCCTCCGTTTTCATCTGGATTTTCTCGATATTGCTGAGGACTCTTTTGCCTTACAGCAATATCGACACGGTCTCCGAAATCTTCTTTATTCGGATTCCCATTTTTATTATAGGAACAAAATTCGGCCAAATAGCCCTCCGCGGGGAGGGCGACGGGCGGCTTGTTTCTTTCATGAAAACGCATAGCGGAATTTTGACTCTCCTCTTTTTTGCGCTTTGCGCCGTGATTCGTTTGTTCGCGTTTGAATATGTGTGGGTTTATCTGCGCCTCGCATTCACACCTTTATCGCTTGCTTTGTGCTTCTTTCTCTGCAAAATCCGTGAAAAGCTGAATGAAAAAGTCGTTCGTTTCATAACAATGATGGGAGCCATAACTTTAGAAATCTACCTGACGCACGAGAAGATACGGGACATTTGCGAGCTTATCTGTGAGAAAATGAAAATCCCCGGCGCATTTTTGCAAAGTCTTGTTGCCAACGTTGCCGCCATCGTAATGGCCATCGGCTTTTGCTATCTTTTCTCAAAGCTTTATGACAAAATTTTTCACTTGAAAAAACACTCCGTTGCTTAAGGCAAAGAGAGTCGAACCCGTTCCGCTTCACATAGAGCCTTTTCGGCTCTTTCCCGTTCAACCATCGTCCCTTGCACTTAAAAAGTTGAATTCATTTTTTCTGCCTCTTCAAAAAGAGTTTCAAAAACCAATCTGGGCCTCGGTCGGTGCTTCACCCCCGCCGGGCCCTTTTTTGCCTCCCTCCATTCCCCGTCCATCCACATAAGAACAAGCGGCTTGACTGACCGCCAAGCCGCTTGCTTCTCTATGTTCCGCCTCCGGCGGGATTTTAGGCCCCCACGGCCCTTTTATTTACGCTTTCTTGAAAAATCCGTTGATTTTTTCGAGGCTTTCCCTCACGAGGAGGTCGCCGCCCTCGTGGCCGGTATATCCGCTTGAAACATATGCGGAATAATGCCCGCCGCGCTCGGCCTTTTCGGTGGGAAGATATCCGTATCCTCCGCAAGCAAGCTGAATGATGAAGGTCTGCTTCGCCAAACTTCTTGCGCGGATCCGGTTTCCGTAATCGAGGAAGAGCTCAAAGGGATTGGTAACAAAGGCGATATCCCCCATCCGGATGCAGTGAATCTCAATCGGGAAGACCTCCCGGCTATACTGCTTTTCGTAGCGATTCAGCGTTCCCGCGTGCACGTAAAGCATGGCGGAATCCATATAGTCGACGGTTTTCCCTTCGTTCTCCCGGCAGAATTCACGGAACGCGCGCTCGGCGATCTCCGCCTCCTCAGGGCTTACGGTCCGGAGCGGAAGGTTCAGCTTCTCACTGCAATGAATCAGCTCGCACTCGTCGAAATAATCCTCCAGCTCCCCGTAAACGTCTATGATCTCCCTGCTGAGGCGGCGTCCGATCTTTTCCGCTCCCTTCACGTCGAACATGGAGGGATCGGCGCGGCGGTCGCGGGGATGCTCCCTTACGATGTTCGGGTCGTTGATCGGCGTCTCGGGCTGTACCCAGCGGACAAGATCTCTCGGGCACTGGTCGCCGGCGGCGGAACAGAGGCCGAGAACGTAGAGCTTATCCGAGAAATGTTCCCGCAGATACTTTTTGGTTTTTCCCCAGTAGTCGGAGGAAACAAAGCTCCTGTGCTCCAGCACCTGCGCGGGACAGGCGACGTTAGCCACCACGCCGGTCAGATTCTTGTCCTTATCGAAGGTATAGAGAAGCTCGACGCCGGAATCGTTTCCGCCCTCCAGATGGGTAAAGGCCGCGCTGTCGGCGTCTCCCCACATTTTCGCCGTTCCGTCCGTGAAGCAGACACGGCGGCACATTCCGATCGCCACCCGGCCGAAGCCGCTTGCACAAACGGCGTCGTCGCGGCTCTCCCACGCTCTTTTGACCGCCTTCGCGATACGGTCGGCAAGGAACGTCAGCGCCTCTTGCGGGCTCATTGCGTCGGAGGAATCGACCAGCGGCTGGTAAATCATGCCGCTGGGGATGAATTTTTGAAAAATGGTCGCCGCGGAGCCTCCCAGTCCCGCGCAGGAGTTGCCTCTGTCGTAGACGAAGGAGGTGTGCGAATGCGTGGCGTTGACAATCAGCTTCTCCAGCGGGAAATCGACCTTTCCCTTCAGCCGTTCACGCACTTCGGCGAGCAGGTTATCCTGAACGCTCACAAGGTCGCAGGAGCAGATCACCATCTGCTCCCCGCCCGCCTCCACCGCCATGGCCGTGACGGTGATCGGGGTCTCTACGTACTGGGAAATTCTCTCGTAGAACTGCCCCGCAAGGCCGATTTTTTTATCGGGGGTGATGCTCTCCTCCGCCCATCCGATTTTGATTTTTGCTTTCATGTCTTTTGCTCCTTATCCGAGAATCTCAATCCCTAAAATCTTACAGAGATCGGCGAGCTTCCGCGTGTTGTCTCCGTAGGAAATGATATAATGCTGACACATGACCTTCTGGCAGAAATCCTCGGTATCGTCAAGGTAAATTTTCAGTCCGGGAAGCTGTGGCGCCGGCTGTGTCCAGCCCGCTTCCTCCCAACGGGGAGGCGTTACGCCCTTGCCCTTCACCATATGAAGCGCGTATTTTCCGTCGACTACGCAGAGGCGGCAGAGGGTCAACTCGCCGGTTTTCACCTTCGAGACGTTTAAAATTCCCTCGCTCAGCTCGCCGAAGGCGGCGGGCATCACCGTCGTCTGCCCGTCGGTCACCTCGGCGGGAACGTAATCGGGAACGCCGGCAAGGACGCTGTCCTCAAAGAATTCATAGAATTCAAGGTAGGCTCCGCACTGTCCCGTCACGGCCTTCACCATCAGCTGTGTCACGCTTCCGAGGCAGTCGTTTTCCGGAACCGTGCAGACTCCTGCGCAGTCGGAAAGGAGCATGAAAATCGGAGCCGGCGGGAAGCCGAGCAGCTTCTTCATACCGTCGACGTCCTTCAGGGAAATCGCGCCGTAGCCTCTTTCGTCGATCAGCTGTTTGACGGCAAGATAGTACCCCGCCGCCTTCTCCATCCCCTCCCGCTTGGCGGGCTTGAGGAACTTCCAGCCGCTCATGACCTCGTCGACGACCTTCGCCTTTTCCTCGGCGGGAATCGCGTCGTACCGCTGTTTCATCTCCAGCATTTCAAAGGTTTCGATCTCCGGCCCGACCACGCGCTTGAGGGAGCTGCCGTCGTAGAGGGTGCCGTAAAGATTCATATCGCGGTAACCGGCCATGCCGACGCGGGCATGACGCAGAGCCTTCGCCGCCGACGCCGCCGCGACAAAATCCGCGACCTCCGCCGTCCGGGAGGGCTTCCCGACGATATCGTACAGATAGACGAAGCGATAGCCGAGATCCGCCATCGTCTTTCTCAGCGCCGAGGTTCCGGCCTGATCGGCCGTCGTCACAAGCCGCCCCTCCTCGTACCAGCCGCAAAGGCCCCAGAGAACCATCGGGAGGTGCCGGTAATGCTCGGCGATCTTGATGACGGCGTGGGTGGGAATCCAGCCCGCCACGCAGAGAACCAGCGCGTCAAACTCCTGCCCCTTCAAGGCGTCGAGACACTTTTTAATATCCTTTTCTTCGTAATCGTCGGTGACCGGGTAAACGCTTACCAGCTCAACGCCTTCCGCCTCCAAGCCCTTCTTCGCTTCTTCGCATTTTCTGACAATGATTTCGGCCGGGGTATTGACCTCGCCGAATCCGACAAATGCCGCTCTGCTCATTCGTACTTCTCCTTTTCTTTTTTCTCAGCGCTGCTGCTGGAGCGTATAGTGGACGTCAAACGCCTTCTCTTCTTCTGTATACTTGCGCAGTGTGTTGACGACCTCGCCGTTGTTCCACTTCCTATCCTCCACGTCCTCCGTGGTTCCCATCACGGTGACGTTGAGCTGTCTGTGACGGGCTCTGACCTGATCCCAGTCGACGAAATAAATGTGGGCGAACTCTCCGCCGTCAAGGACGCCGTCCTTGATCGTCATGGTTTCGCTTCTGCCGAAGAAGACCGAGCGAAGATGGCCGTCGGTATTCAGACTGGTAAAGTCGCCCGGCTCGTTGACGTAACGGCCAAACTGCGTATGAATCGGACCGGGATGACGGTACTCGTTCTCCTCCGAAAAATTGGGAACCAGCTTCTGCATGATGTCAAGAAGGTCATGCTGGAGGTACTCAAGGTCGTATTTGTCGAGGTCGTGCGAGCATTCCTGAATCATCACCGAACAGGTGGTGTGATGGGAGGCGATGCAGACGGTGCCGTTTTTCACCCCCGACGCCTTGACGATTTCGATGATTTCCTTCGACACGTCGTGGAAGGTCGGCTTCCAGCCTCTCGACTGAAGCTCCAGTTCTTTCTGATACACTTTGAATTCCATACTCAATGATTCCTGCCCCGCCTGCGCGGGGACTTCCTTTCTGTAAATTTGTTTTGAGTATCTATGACTTGCCTCCGTGAAAGCACGGCGGCCAAGACAGCGAATGAAAAGAGGGTCGGCTTATGCCCGGAAGGACACCTGCGGATGAGCCTCGTCCCAGCTCCTTCGGAGCTCATAGAGCATTTCCTCCGCCATGGCCTCGGGATTTTCGTTCCGGATAATTCCGCTCGTACAGCCCGTCGCCTCGGCGCCCGCCAGAATCACGCGGCGGACGTCCTCGGGAGTGGAAATTCCCGCGCCTTGAAGAACCATGATGCGCGGATCGATCTCCCTCACCGCTTTGATCGTTTCCTTCACGTAGGAAAGATCGCTTGTCGTCCCGGTTCCGATGAGATCGGTGGGCTCCGCTACAATCAGATTCGGGTGAAGCGCGGCCACCGCGCGGATTTCCGCCACCGTATCGGCACAGACGATGGAGGCAAGTCCGACCTCGTCGGCCCTCGCTACCGTATCGGCAATCACCGGAAGCGTCAGCTTCTTCTCGGCGTGATTGAGCATGACGCCGACGGCGCCCGCTTCCTTCACCGATTCCGGGAGAACCGCGCCGAGGCCTCTGCCCGGGACAAGCGCGTCCATATGCTGTGCATAGACGTGAACCCGCTCGGTGTTTTCGGCGATCAGGCGGATATCCGCATACTGCGGGGTGAGAATGACGTCAAGGTCGTACTTCTTCGCGATGGCGTCGACCGCCTTCGCCAGGCGGAGAAACCGTTCCCCCCACATATAGCACTTCGGACCGATTTCAAAATACGGCGCTTTGATGGAATATTTTTCGTACATGATTTTTCTCTCCTGTTTTATCTTTCATTGACTCTTCTTGAGTAGTCCAGATATCTGCGGAAGGCCTCCGTGTAATCCTGCCCGGTGGGGAGGTAACGCTTCCCTTCCTGAATTTTCTCCGCCGCGTCGGGAACCGAGGGAAAGACCCCGATTCCGACGCCCGCGAAGATCGCGCTTCCCAGCGTGGCGGTCTCCTTTTTTGTCATCGTCACCACCTCTTTGCCGATGACGTCCGCCTTGATCCCGCACCAGAAGGGGCTCTGCGAGCCGCCGCCGGAGGAGCGGATCTGCTTGATATCGGTATCGAGGGTGTCGAGGCATTCCTTGAGCATAAAGGCGACGGCTTCCATCACCGCGCGGGCGAAATGCGCCCGGGTGTGCCGCAGAGAAACGCCGCAGAAGGCCGCAGTGGCGGCGGGATTGCAGACCGGCATCGTCGATCCGCAGAGATGGGGAACGAAGGTGACGCCGTCCGACCCGGGAGGAACCTGCGCCGCCTCCCGGTCGAGATCCCGGAAGGAGAGGTCGGCGCAGAAGTTCTCGCGGAACCATTTCAGCGCCAGCCCCGCCGCCGAGGTCCAGAGAAGGCGGCAATAGCTTCCGTCGTAGTGATAGTGACAGGGGATGATGCTGTCTGCCCGGAAGGGCGGGATCCCTTCACAGGGGGCGAAAACCGCCAGCGTCGTCCCGGTCATTTCGCTTACCGTCCCGGGCTTCACGGTTCCGCAGCCGACGGCTCCCGCGACCTGATCCATGGCGCCCATGACGAAGGGAATCCCTTCGTATTCCCCGACCTTTTCGGTGCTCTTGCGGATTTCGGGGAGCATCTGTCTTGTAATTCCGACGTAATCGAGCATCTCCTCCCACCAGTCGCCCTTTGTGATGTCAAAATAGAGGGAGGAGGACTGCAGGGTGCCCTCGGTGACGAAACGCCCGGTCAGACGGTAGGCAAGCCAGTCGCCGAGGAGAAAAATTTTCTTTGTCGCCGCCCAGACCTCCGGCTCGTTTTCCTTCACCCAAAGGAGCTTGCAGGCCGGCCACGCCGCCGCGACCTCCGGCTGTCCGGTTTTGTTGTAGACGGTCTCCCGCCCGAACGCTCTTTCAATCGCTTCCGCCTGAGCGGCGGCGCGGTTGTCGAGCCAGACGATGGCGGGGCGGAGCGGCCTTCCCTCGCCGTCGGTGAGAATCATCGTCTCGCACTGTGTGTCAAGGGAAATCGCGTCGGGGCGAATCCCTCCGCAGGCCTCCTTCATGCCGCGAAGCAGGAGCCGCAGATATTCCTCGGCGTCAAATTCCACCCGATCCCCCACCGTGTCGAGGGTATAGTCGACGGTGGCCGAGCCGATTTCGTTCAGGTTTTCGTCGTAGAGCCCCACCTTCAGCGAGGTGGTCCCGACGTCGATTCCAAGCAGTCTTTTCACGTTAAATTCCTTTCTTTTCGGGGCTGCGAAATTGCTTCCGGGGAGGAGACGGCCCCTCTCCTCCTTTCCCGCGGCGTCATGTTCCGCGAAGCTCCGCCGGGCGTTCAGCTCGTCCGCGTTTTTTCCGGCGGTATCGGCCCGCGAAGCTTTTCCCCGCGCCGGTTCTTCCGCCGACTCTTTTTCCTCGCGGAAATTCGCCGCTCTGTTCCGCTTTCGTCTCAGACAAGGGGCGTTTTTCGCGGCTCGCCGGTGCTTTCCCTCAGCGCAAGACTGCACTGCACCTCAATGTGCTTGATGGCCCCCGACTCTCCGCGAAGGCAGCTCTCCATCAGCTTTACCGCCTCGGTACAGATTTCGTCGCTGTGAAGCACTATCGACGTAAGCCCCGGCTCGATGATTTTGGAAAAGGCGACGTCGTTGATGCCGATGACGGAAAAATCCTTCGGCACCCCGTAGCCGTACAGCTTCAGCTCGTTGATGACCCCGTAGGCAATTTCGTCGTAAGCGCAGATCAGCGCCGTCGGGAAAAGCCGGTCGGAATCGAGCATCTGCAAAACGGCGTTATAGCCGCAGGTTTCAAACCGGAAATCGTTGGTATATACGTAGTCGGCCTCAAGGCCGTGCTCCTTCATAAGCTCGGTGAAAATCTTCGCCTTCGCCTGCGTTTTTGTCTCCCCGACAAAGCCTATCCGCGAATGCCCGAGGGAGGTGAGGTGACGGATAGCAAGCGTCAGTCCCCCGGCAAAATTGTTGCAGACCATGTGGCCGGGCAGATCGAGCGGGGTCTGCGTAATGCTGAGGAAGGGAATTGAGCTCCCCTCCATCGGGCATTTCATGCTGAAGGAAACGACTCCGTCGACAAAATCGCTCTGCAAAACCGACTGCGTCACCCGGTCGATCTCGTCGGGTTCAAAGCCGGTGACGTAAATCCGCCCGTCGGCGTTGATGCCGTCGAGGGCGCGGATCAGCATGGTGGCCTGCTGGGCATAGTTCAGACTGATGATTTCCGGGACGAGAATCGCTATATACGGCCTGTAAAAGCGGCTGTTTGTCCGCTTTTCCTTCTTCTGGTCGTAATAGCCGTTTTCCGTCGCGATGCGGCGAATCTTCTTCGCCGTCTCCTCGCTGATTTCAAGGCTGCCCGCCAGCGCCTTCGAGACAGAGGACTGCGAAACGCCGGCAAGCTGTGCGATTTTTCGGTGCGTGATTCTTCCCATCGTTCCTTTCTTCCTCCTTCCGAAGGGGCCCTCTCCCCTGCCGACTACCGGTTCCCCGGTTTCCCAACTTCCCGGCTTCCCCTGCATTTTATCATATCCGAAAGAGCTTGTCAACAGGGAAAGCAGCGAATATTATTCGCTCGCGTGTAAAAAAGAAGATTTCCCATTCTGCCCGGCGTTTTTGCCGCATTTTTTCTGCAGGAGAAGGGCTAAAAGGAGAAAATCACCCGGATTTTTGCCCTTTTTATCCTCGTGTCGACGAATATTATTCTTTCGCCCCTTCCCGGCAAAAAAGCCGCCCGGCGAAATTCTCACCGAAGCGGCTTTATGCTTTTCCTGTTGGGCTTTCCTTTGCAGGCACGGGCGGCGGGTTTACAGACGCGGGTTAAGAGGCATTTTTATAGAAATGTTCTTGAAACACGCTTGCTGGCTCGTTCTTACCGACACGTTCTTGCCAACGCGGCTTACAGACACGTTCTTGCTGATGCGCTCTTGCCAACACGTTCTTATCGACGCGTTCTTGCTGATGCGCTCTTGCCGACTCGTTCTTACAGAAACGGTTTAACGTGTTTTTCTTATCGATCCGTTTTCCCGGCGCTTTTGTCCTTTAAAGGGACACCCGGCGTCAGATCTCGTCGGTATCCTCCGCCGCCTCTGCGCGGTCGATTTCAGCGTCCTCCGAAAGGGCGTCCCCCGCATGGTACTCCGGGAGGGACTCGTCGAACCGCGCCCTCTTCTGAATCTTGTTCTTCGGATAGGGCCTGTATTCCTTCGGCGCCTCGGAGGTCTTTACCGGGGAGGTTCTTCTTTCCCCTTCGTAATAGATGACCACGCGACGATTGTTATCGGCCCCCGTGGAGCTGGTGGTCACTCCCGCGATGTTCTGCACCTCGGAGTGAATGATTCTTCTCTCATAGGGATTCATCGGCTCAAGCGTAATGTTCTTGCGGTATTTCAGCGCCTTCTCCGCCATCCGTCTTGCCAGACGGCGCAGGGTTTCCTCCCGCTTGGCACGGTAATCCCCGACGTCGAGGGCGATTCTTGTATACTCCTCTTCCGTCTCCGCCGCGTGACGGTTGGCGGCAAGATTGGCCAGATACTGGAGCGCGTCGAGCGTCTCCCCGTGGTGTCCGATCAGGACGCTTGCGTCCTCACCGGTGACGCGGATCAGATACTCCCGCTTCCCACCGGGAAGGCCGGAGACGGCGGCCTCCGCCTGAATGCCCATATCACTGATGACGGTCTTGATGAAGGAAAGCGCCGTCATCTCCGGGGAGGAGGTCAGAACGACCCTTACGCGGGCCGGGGTCTCCCCAAAGCCGAGGAAGCCCTTTTTCGGCGCCTCCAGCACCTCATAGGTGACGGAGGAAGCCGACGCGCCGAGCTGTTCGGCTCCGGCGGCGACCGCCGCTTCAACGGTTTTTCCGGTTACGGTAACTTCCTGTTTCAAAATATCACTTCCTTAATCTTTCGGTTCGGATTCACCGGAGTCCCCGTTTTCGGTCTCCGTCTCCTCCGCCCCGTCGTTCGTTTCGTTCGGTTTGTCCGATTCGTCCTTCAGCGCGGCGGGCGGAAGCAGTGAAGAGGGCTTTCCCGGAGCGCTTTGCTCCTGCTCCTCCGTTCCGTCAAGGTCGATCCGATGCGCGGCGCCGGACTTCTTTTTCGTATTCTTCTTGGGCTGACGAATTCCCTTGTTCATCTCCCGCTCCACGGCCTTGTATTCCTCTTCCGTAAAGGTCGGGTAGGGATAGATCAGCTTCAGAATGAACTGCTGCAAGGTAGAAAAAATGTTCTGGTAAATCCAGTACACGGCGACGACCGCCGGCACCTGGAAAGCGAACACGGTACTGATGAGGGGCGTCACATAGTCCATCATCTTCATCGAAAGCGCCGCGTCCGGCGCCCCTTCCGTCTGGGGCGGCTGGTACATGAACTTTCTTGAAAGCTTCATGCTTCCAAGGGTAAAGATGAAGGTGAGAAGCGGAAGCACCCAAAGCCAGTCAAAGTGGCTCAGACTCGGAACCTGGGAGAGGTCAAACTTTTCGCCGACAAGGTGAAAGTTAGGCAGATCCCGGTCGGTAAAGTTGCTTCCGAGCATCTTTTCGCCGTGGAATTTCTCCACGCCGTTCACCCGAAGGACATTCACCATGTCAATGTCATAGACAAACCGGTTTTTGGTTTCCCCTTTGTCCTCAAGGTCCTTTTTCATACTGTCAAGCGCATTTACCGTCCGGGAGGGAAGGCCCTCCGTCGTCAGCTCCCCGTCCTTGTAGAGCTCCGCCATTTCAATCGCGATGTTGTTGACGTTGTCCTTGGAAATGTGGCTCACGTAGCGCAGAGGGCTGTTGACGACCGAAAACAGCGCGAAGACGATAATCAGCTGGAGAATCATCGGCAGACAGCCGCTGGCGGGATTGAATTTTTCGTCCTGATACAGCTTTAAGATTTCCTGCTGCATCTTCTGCTGCGTCACCTTGTCGGTACGGCCCGCATAGCGCTTGCGGATGGCCATCTCCTTCGGGCGGAGCCTTGCCTGATGAACCATGTTCTTCTGCTGCTTGATGCCGAGCGGGAAAAGAATCAGCTTCATAACCAGGGCGAAAAACAGCAACGCCACGGCATAATTCGGGACTAACCGATAGCACAGGTCAATCACATAGCCTATCGGTACCCGGATGATATCTAACATTTCTTATCCGTTTCCCTGTTTCGCTCCGGGGAACCCGTTGCTCAGGGAAATTCCTTTCCTTTCCGTTTGAAGTCCTCTGAATTGACTTCTTTCGCGGCCTTCCATTCCTGCCTGTCCCGCCGTCATCTACGGGATTCCCTTTTCGGGACCGGGTCGAAGCCGCCCCGACCGAACGGATTGCAGCGCAAAACGCGCCATAAAGCGAGGGCAAGCCCGCGAAACACTCCCCATTCCCGAATCGCCTCGACCGCATACTGCGAGCAGGTCGGATAGAACCGGCAACAGGGCCTTTTCAGCGGGGAAATCAATTTTTGGTACAGCTGGATCAACCCGATGGCAATCCTTTTCATCCGGTCAATCGCCCCCTTTTTTCGCCGTCCAAAACGGCGGACCCGTAAGGTCCGCCGCATTCCGATAACCGAACCGGTCGGAAAAGCCTCCGTCTTTGCGCGAAGGATCGCTTTCCCGCGCCGGGCCGCGCTTCTTGCGGCCTCGGCCCCTCAAAGGAAGAGGTCGAGCTTTCCGAAGGCAAGGGCAAGGTCCCGCCTCACCTCCGCGTAAGAAGCGCCTACGGCGCGTCCCCGCGCCGCGATCACGATCAGGTTCCCGGTTTTCAGCCGATGCTCCGCCACCACCGAACGGTAGGCCGCCCGCATCACCCGCTTACAGCGGTTCCGCACGACGGCGTTGCCCAGCTTGACGCCGACCGAAAAGCCGATCCGATTGAGATATTCCTTACGGGGATTCTCCTTTTTCAGCCTGGCGGCCTTATAGTCGCGAAGCCTGTAAACGCAGACGGTAGGGGCGGCGAAACGCTCCCCCTTACTGTAGGCCTTTACAAAAAGGTGATTCTCCCTTATCGCAAATTCCTTCACAAAAAACCTCTCGACCGTGAGAGAATCCGGCGGAAGCGCTCAGTGCGTGAGTCTGGCTCTGCCCTTTGCGCGTCTTCTCTTCAGGACCTTTCTGCCGTTTGCCGTGCTCATTCTCTTCATAAAGCCGTGCTCTTTGGATCTTTGAAGCTTTTTAGGCTGGTATGTCCGAACCACATCCATCACTCCTTTTCTTTGGGGTTTTTATGACGTTACTATATATTATACACGCTTTTTCCTCGGCTTGTCAAGTGTTTTTTCGGATTTCCGGCATTTTTTCGGAAAATATCCGGGGAAAACGCCCTTTCGCAAGGGAAAATCCGAAAAATGCGGAGGGAAAGCCGGGTGCGCGGGAGAAAACGCCCGCTTTTATCCCTCCCCCGGCGTCCCGCCTGTCCCCTGCCCGAGGGACGCGCTCCTCAGCCATACCTCCGACTCCTCCCGCGTCCGGAAAACCGTAATTTCCTTTTCGGGAAATTCTTCAAGAAGCCGGTAGATTTCGGGAAGCTGTTTTTCCGGGAACTCCTCGATCCAACGCCGGAATTCCCCGTCGAACGCCTCCTCCACCCACGGCATATCCTCCCGCACGGTCCCGACCCGCGAAGCGACCCCCGCAAGGCAGACCTGCCGCGGATAGTCAAGGAGGAAGACGGCCTCACAGCTTTCTATCCGAGGCCGTAGCGTCCGCTGATAGTTCCCGTCGATGATCCAGCACTCCTCGGCGAGAATTGCGGCGAGCCGCCGGTCAAATTCCTCCCTTGATACCGTGGTTTTGTCGGGCTTGTGCCAGATTCTGTCGAGATAATAGAGCGGAAGGCCGGTTTTGTCCCGAAGCGCCCTTGCAAAGGTGCTTTTGCCCGCGCCGGGGGAGCCGATGACCACCGCCCGCCGGAAGGAAATCATCTTTCCCCGACCCCGAGAAGCGCCGCAGGGTCCTCAAGATAGATCGAGACCTCCCCGCACTTCGGGCAGACCGCGACCTTCGGCTTCGCGGCGACGCGGCCCTTTTCCCCACGGATGACGATGCCGTATCCGGAGGTGATTTTGTAATTTTCCCGCATTTCTTCTCCACAGCGAATGCATTTGCGCATGACGGTTTCTCCTTTCGGTTTTTTACTTCCCGTCGGGGAAGCTGGTAAAGGCCTCGCGCTCCATTACGGGCAGGCCGTGCGCCTCCCGTTCCGCCGCGACGGCGCGGATGAGGAAGGCCATATTCCTCGCCAGATTGCGCAGGGTTTGAAGCCCCTCGGCGTCCTTTTTCACGTCCGCCGCCGTGAAGCCGTGAACCTGATTCCAATAGGTGGAGGAGGCCACCGGCATCCCGCTGATGGTGAAATATTTGTTCAACACGTCGAAGGAGGCGGTATTCCCGCCGCGACGGCAGGACACGACCGCCGCGCCGACCTTCATCTGCTTGGAAAAGGGGGTGCTGTAGAAGAGCCTGTCGAGGAAGGAAAGAAGCGTCCCGTTCGGGGAGCCGTAGTAGACGGGACTGCCGATGACAAGGCCATCCGCCTCCTTCAGCTTCGGCGCCGTTTCGTTGACGAGGTCGTCAAAGACGCATTCTCCGAGCTCCTCGCACCGGTTGCAGGAAGCGCACCCCCGGATAGCGCGAGAGCCGACCGGAAGGAGCTCCGTCTCCATCCCCTCAGCCTCGAAAACGGAAATCATTTCCGCAAGGGCGGTCGCCGTGCAGCCGTCGTTTCGCGGACTGCCGTTCAATAACAGAATTTTCGCCATGTCGCCAATCTCCTTTACCGATGAATTTTAAAATTTTCACGCCGGATCGCGCACGGAACGGTATTCACGCCCGCGCCGCGGCCATCCGTTTTCTTCCTTTATATATATAGACCCCCGCCGCGAGGACAAAATCGAGGAGAAGGAGAAGATACAGGCCAGATTCGAGCCCGCTTTTCAGCTCCACCGCGTCGCGGATTCCCTCCCGTGTGATCACCGTAATCGGCGCTCCGTCCTCGGAGGTATGGGAAAATTCGATGGAATAGTAAAAGTGGGGATTGTAATAATAGCTACAAACCGCCTCTCCCCGGCTGTTCAAAATTTCCCCGTATTCTCTGTACGGCGCGTCCTCGATTCCTTCCTCCCCGATAAGAACCTCGTAAGAAAGGTCGTCCCGCCGCTCGTCGCACTCCCTTTCCACAAATTCCTTGAACTCCGCCGGGGAGGGAAAAACCTTCCGTTTGGCAAAAGAATCGGTGGGAAGGCAATTGAGCAGGAAAATGCCGACGCCGATGACCAGCGCCGCGCCGACCGAAATCGCCGCCGTTTTCCTCAAAAGGCTCCTCTGCCGCTCCAGCGCCTGCTTTTCCGCCTCGTTATAAATCAAAAGTCCCGAACGAATCAGAATTTTGCGGACGGCAAGCAGATAAACGAGGCCAAAAAAGAGAAACGCCAGAAAGGAAAACAAAAGCCCGTACCTCAGCCAGCCCGGGAAGGTGAGGCCGAAATTGGCCCCGTCGACGACGACCGCGGGAGGAAGGCAGAAGGCGACCGACAGAAGATTGAAAAAAGTCACCCCTACCGCCGTTTTCACGGCGCCGGTAGTCGCCTTACCCATCGGCTCCGCATAATCGCCCGTCTCCTCGTCGGTGGGGAGAACGGCGTTTCTTGCGAAGCAAATCTGACAGATTTCACTCGCCGCCGCGAAGGCCGCCGCCAAAGCAAAGGCGATCAGCCCCTCGGAAAAGGCGAGATCCGCGACGAGCGCGGAGAGAAGCCCGCCCACCGTCAGCCCGACCGACAAAAGCGTCAAATTGTGATATTTTCGGATTCGGCTACGGAGCAAGGCTTTGACCTGCCTGTCGGCCTTGGCCTTCGGCTTTTCGGAATTTTCTTCCCCTGCAAAATCCCGGGGACTGCTTCTCTCTCCCCGAAGAAGCTCGTCGCAGGTCACGCCGAACATTTCGGCGAGCGCGGGAATGAGGGAAAGATCCGGGGCGCATTCGTCGCGCTCCCAGCGGCTCACCGCCTTGTTCGATACGTTCAGCCGGTCGGCGACCTCCTGCTGTGTGAGTCCGCTCGCCCTGCGAAGCGCGGAAAGAAACTGTCCGATAGAATTCTTTGGCATAAGAATGACCTCCCTGTCACCGTTGTGACTCCATTCTACAAAAAAGGGCGTGGGAATTCCAGCCCGTAAACCGAAAATGTGTCTCGCAAACCGGGAATTTCGTCGTTTGGGGAGGCAAAAGGCAAGCTCGTCTTCTTGGCTCCGCCCGCAGTTACTCCCCGTCCCCGGGGGCGGCGCCGTCCTCCTCCACCCAAACATCAATTTCTTCCCTTGCCGGTGGCTCGAAAAGGGCGTTTCCCTTCGCCTCAAGTCCGCTGTCTACCGGATAGGCAAGGGTCTTCCCCTCCGCCACCTCCCGGTTTCTCTTTCGGATACGGGAAAGCCGCCGCGCCTCGCTTACCGCAAGAAAATGAAGCTCGCAGAGAATCCCCCGGCTTTCGTAGAACTGCCGCGCCTCTTCCCTTCCCGCCTTCGTCCAAAAGCCCCAGTCAAGCACGACGCTGACGCCCGATGAAAGAATCCGAAGGGAAAGGGCATAGAGAAAACGCCTTGTCTTTTCGGAAAGCTCCTCGTGCCGGTCGCCGCAAAAGGGTCCGAAAAGGGTCAGCATCAGCTCATCCGCCGAGAGAAGGACGGCTCCTTCCCTCTTGCAGAGCGCCTCGGCATAAAAGGTCTTCCCACTGCCGATTTTCCCACAAAGCAAAATCGCCTTTGACATATTTCCGCCCCTTTAAAAGGGAATAAAGGTCCCGAACAGGGAAAGAACCGTTGTAAGACTGTAAACCCTGTAGAGTCCCTTCCGCAGATCGGAAACCGGCGTGCGGAACTCGAAGCTGTTCTCCCCGGTAATCCTCCCTCCGAACCGGTCGAAATAGGGCTGCGCCTCCTTTGCATAGTCGGAAAGATAATCGTAATGATACAGGAAGCATTCAAGAACGCTGCCTTCAATTCCCGGGACGCTCGAGTCGGTAATCACAATTTCGTCGCCTTCCCTTCTCAGAAGAAGGCCTCCCGTCGTCGAGGTCTCGGGGTTCGGGTAGGAAAAGGGATGCCGGAGACGCAGACTCCCGTCCGGCCTCTCCCTCGCCCGGAGGCCTTCGTTTACCATATTCAAAAATGCGTCGGGGTCAAAGGGCTCCGCCTCTCCCTCCCGTTCATAAAATTCCGAAGGGCACATCCCATTCAGAGGGCAATCGAGCCTTTTGTAGAAGAGATCCGCGTTGGCAATCGTCACAAGCCTTCCGAGATAAGCGTAAAAATGAACGTCCTGCGGAAGCCCCGCGTATACCCGCTGATTTTCCCCCGAATAGGCAAGCCCCGGCGCATTCCATTCCTCACGCGGCAGGCGGCTGCGAAGAGCGGCGACGGCGGAGCCGTCGTCGTGAATCACATAAAAGCCCTCATGGGGACTGGCCACAACAAGCTTTAGCGTGAGCCCGTCCCCGAAAAAGTCCGGCACTGTCAGGTAAAGTCGGTTGTTCTCATAGGTCTTTTCTACGTTTCCGTGCAATATTTCCATAAAGTCGTCTTTGTTCATGGGATTCATAGAGGCCTCCTTTTGCGCACCTGTATCGGCTTTCCCGCATGGCGCACCCGTTTTTCAGTCTGCCGGGAAGCTCCCCGGCGGAGGAATTTTTTCTATCTATTATTATATCTTCCCGCCGCCCCTTTGTCAATAGGAAAACGAAACGCGACGCCCCTTCCAACGCAAAAAGCCGCCCGCCGGGCCCTCCGCACCCCCGCACACCGCATGAGCCTCCGGAGCCCCGTCATTTTGCAAGATAATTTTCCCCAAAGCTCCTCTGAATTTGACGTTTTTCTCAAATTTTTATTTTGCATCTTGACAAATCGAGCAACATATTATATCATTATGATGGAAGCGAATTCATTAAGCAAATAGAACGAAAAAAATCATCGGAGGAACACGAAAAATGGCAACCTACAAATGCAAAATGTGCGGCGCAAATCTGACTCTTTCGGAGGGCGCTACCGTAACGCAGTGCGAATACTGCGGCTCTCAGCAGACCGTCCCGGCGGCCAACGACGAAAAGAAAATGATTCAGTTCTCCCGGGCAAACCAGCTTCGCCTCAAGTGCGAATTCGATAAGGCGGCGGGGATTTACGAATCGATCGTAGCCGACTTTCCCGAGGAGCCGGAGGCCTATTGGGGGCTTGTTCTCTGCAAATACGGCATTGAATACGTAGACGACCCCAAGACGCACAAGAGAATTCCCACCTGTCACCGCACCTCCGTCGAGAACGTAACCGAGGACGCCGACTACCGCAAGGCTCTGGAATACGCCGATCCGGTGGCGAAAATCCTCTATCAGGAGGAGGCCGTGCAGATTGAGGCGCTCTGCCGGAGCATTCTCGAGGTATCGGGGAAGGAAGAGCCCTTCGATATTTTCATCTGCTACAAGGAGACCGACGAAAACGGCGACCGGACGCTCGACAGCGTGATTGCGCAGGAGGTCTACGACGCGCTGACCGAGAAGGGCTACCGCGTCTTCTTCTCGCGGATTACGCTGGAAAACAAACTGGGGACGCAATACGAGCCCTACATTTTCGCCGCGCTGAACAGCGCCAAGGTCATGCTTGCTTTCGGCACCGATCCCGACTATTTCAACGCCGTCTGGGTCAAGAACGAATGGAGCCGCTTCTTACAGCTGATTTCCAAGGGGGAAAAGAAAACCCTGATTCCCTGCTACAAGGACATCGACCCCTCCGAAATGCCGAAGGAATTTGCCCGTTTGCAGTCACAGGATTTAGGCAAGCTCGGCGCGACACAGGATCTGCTCCGCGGAATCGAAAAGCTCCTTTCCAAGGGGAAGAAGGAGACGACCACCGAGCGCGTGATCGTGCGGGAGTCGTCTCCCCAGTCCGCGACAGTGGAGTCGCTGATTACACGGGCTTTCATGTTCCTTGAGGACAGAAAATGGGATGAGGCGACCGACTACTGCAACCGGGTGCTGGACATCAATCCAGAGGAAGCAAGGGCTTACGTGGGACTGTTGATGGCGGATAATAAGAAAAGAAAGCAGGGAGAATTAAAAAGCCTGGAACAGCCGTTTGACAACGATCCCAACTATCGTAAAATTCTTACTTACGGAGACACCGCCTTGGCGCAAACGTTTAAAGATTATATAAAATTCATCAAGGATCGGAACGAGGAGAACAGGAAAAGCAAAATCTATAGCGAAGCATTGAATTTGATGAACACTGGGGAAACACAGGACGATTTTCAAAGAGCCGCTGAACTGTTTCTGTCTATTCCCGGATATAAGGACGCGGACGTGCTTTGCATAAGCGCACCTTATAAATATGCAAAGGAGTTGATTAAACGCAGCAAACAAAAATTCAACAGTCTAACCGAGGACAAAGAACTGAACAAGATTCTTCAAGAATGCGGCGCCGTTTTTTCAACAATTCAGCAACTTCCGAAGCGGAAAGACTCGGAAACGGTTATTTCAGATTTGAAACAGATAATAAGCTGGGGCAGAAATTACCTTTTAAAGAGAAACTCTATGAAAGAGCCAGTAAGCGAATTAAATAGTGAACAATCTTCTGCAGGAAAAAGACAATGTAAATTTGGCGGAAAGTTTAAAGTGGCCGTTGTATGTAGTGCAATTGCATTTCCTATAGCTTCTTTTGCCTCTTTTGCTATTTTATCTACAGCTACCGACAAAACCGAGGTGTTGTCGGCACTTTATACCGCTATAGCTGCATTGGTTATACTTGTAATCTTTCTTATTAGGTTTTTTCGTGTCTTTTTTCACAATCGTATGAGCAAAAAAAAGTACATAAAACTTGACCAAAAATTTATCCTGCTCTGTAAAGACTTCGAGTATTTGTTAAAAATCGATTCCTATTACGGTTTACAGTCTCTCTATTTGGAGCGTGGAAAGTTCGACTATAAGAACATTAATGGGCTTAAGAGTTCTTTGGCAGATTACGCCCACAGTTTGATCTCCGAAAAGAATTATCTGAAAGCCTATGATATTCTTTTGGGAATAAACAAAAAAGAAGCAGAAAATCTATTTATCGACCACTACCAAGACTTTATCCCCGGATTAAGCTGACGTAACCTCAAGGAAAAACTTATGAAGAAAAAAATTCAAAAGGAAACAAAACAAGGTGATGAACATTGACATACAAAGACGAAAACCGCCCCGAATATATCCGCCGCCTGACGGAGGAGCTCCCGGTTTTGCGGGCAAGGCTTCGTCTCTCGCAGGATGAGCTGGCCCGGGGCGTCGGGATTTCCCGGCAGACCCTTTCGCTCATCGAAACCGGCAAGCAGTCCATGTCGTGGGTAACCTTCATGGCCATGATTGCCTTCTTCGGCAACAATTCCAAAACCCGACGGGATCTTATCTCTTTGGGCCTTCTGAAATCCTGATTCTATATAAGGAGAATTTACCATGGGAAAATTTGCAATTGAGTGCCCCAAATGCGGCAGCATCAACACTGCCTCCACCTTCATCTTCGCCAAAAAGGTCATCCGTTGCGGCACCTGCGGCGAGGAAATCAACATCAAGCAGTCCCGGCTGACCTCCAAGATCTGCCCCCACTGCGGAAAGGTCTTTGTCTGCGATCAGGCCAAGGCCGCCGGGAAGAAATGCCCCTCCTGCGGAGAGCCGGTCGAGCTCTCCCAGATGGCGACCGCCCAGTACAAAATGACCGCCGTCAACTGTCCCCAATGCGCCTGCTCCATCGAGGTGGACAAAACAAAGGATACCTTTATCTGCCCGATCTGCGATTACGAGCTTGACGTAAAAAAGGAGCTTGCCAAGGCGGAGCTTGTGAAGGATACCGGAATCAGCGTGATTCAGTACGAAGGGGACAACTCCACCTTCGTCTGGAAGCACCTCATTGAGGACTTCAATTTAGGCTCCCAGCTGATTGTCCACGAGTCACAGGAAGCGATTTTCTTCCTCAACGGTGAGGCGCTGGACACCTTCGGCCCCGGCCGCCACACGCTGGAAACCGAGAACATTCCGATTCTCAAAAAGATCTACTCCCTCCCGACCGGCAAGCAGACGCCTTTTCACGCCGAGGTCTATTTCATCAACAAGGCCGTAAAAATGGGAATGAAGTGGGGCACCGATTCCCGTGTCCGCTTCATCGACCCGATCACCGGCATTCCCCTTGACATCGGCGCGTCGGGAGAACTGAATCTCCAAGTGGCCGACGGAAAGAAGCTACTCATCAAGCTGGTCGGCACCACCGGAGGGCTTACCACACAAGATATTCTTGACCAGAGGATTCTGCCCACCGACGATCTCTCCGACCGGAGAACTCTGGACCGGGAAATTCTGGGCCCCAAAGTTCTGGAGAAGGATGTTCTATCCGACTCCGGTCGAAAAAAGCCGGGCCGAGATGTTCTGTCCGACACCAACGGCAACGCCCTGACGGTATTCCTCCGCGGCTTCTTCCGTGCGCCTCTGATGACCGAGATCAAGTCCTATCTTGCCGCCGTTATCCGGGAGGAAAAGATCAACATCCTCGAAATCGACGAGCATATGAGCCGCCTGTCGGAGATTCTCTGTCAGAAGATTTCCCCGAGGTTTGAGGAATACGGTCTGACGATTCCTCAATTTTACATCACCAACATTTCCCTCCCCGAGGACGACCCGAACTTCAAGAACATCAAGGCCCTGATTTCAAAAGCCTATCTCGACGTCAAGGCCGAAGAGGTTCTCACCAGCGTGGCGGAGGCGGCCAAGAAGCGCAAGGTTGTTGAGGCACAGACAGCGGCGGAGCTCGACGTCATCCGCGCACAGGGCGAAGCCGAGGCCGCCAAGGCCAAGGGGCTTGCGGAGGCCGAGGTCATGCAGGCCAAGGGATACACCGGAAAGGACGTTCTGTCCGCCGACGTGCAGAAGGCATGGGCGGAAGGCGTCGGCAACATGGGGAGCGGCGGCTCCGGAGGCGGCGGGCTCGCCTCGGATCTTATCGGCATGATGGCCGGGATGAAGATGGCGGGAACCGTGCTTGACCAGATGAACGGCTCGATTCCGGGTGCGGGGACTTTCGCCGGCGCTTCGGCGGCTCCTGCGGTAGCGGCGGGAGCGACGACCGCGGCGGGAGCTTCCGGAACATGGACCTGCTCCTGCGGGGAGACGGGAAACGTCGGAAAATTCTGCATGAGCTGCGGCAAGCCCAAGGCCGAGACCTGGGACTGCCCTTCCTGCGGCCACAAGGGCAACAAGGGAAGGTTCTGCGAGGAATGCGGCGCCCCGAAGCCCGAGAGCTGGGATTGCCCCGCCTGCGGATCCAAGGAAAACAAGGGAAAATTCTGCGCTGAATGCGGCGCGAAAAAGCCTGAATAAGGAGGCACACGATGATGAAAATTTCGAAAAAGACAAAAATGATGACGGCCATCGGCGCGGTGATCTTTGCCGTCTACAACATTATCTTCTGGCTTCTCTGCGGATTCACCGGCCACCGGGCCACCTTCTGGATTTCGTGGGGCTTTATGATGGTTTCCTTCTGCGCACTGGCCGTCAGCTACACGCTTCTCGGTCAGCGTCGGCTTCTTCTGCGCGACTGGCTGTTCGGCTTCCCGATTGTGAAGCACAGCACCATTTACATCCTCGCGGAAGTTCTCTTATCCACCGTTTTTGTCATCCTTGAGAAGAAAATCTCCTGGCAGCTTGCCTTCTCGGTACAGATTCTCCTCTTCGCCGTCTATCTGGTCTTCGCCATCTCCTGCTTTTTGGCGAAAGCCACCATCGACGACGTGCACACCCGGGTCGCCGACAAGACCCGTTTCATCAAGCTCCTTCGCGCCGACGTGGAAATGCTCGTTGAAAAGTGCACGGATCCCGGACTGAAGCCGAAGCTCGGAGCGCTTGCCGAGGCCGTGCGATACAGCGATCCCATGAGCGACGAATCGCTTTTTGAACTTGAAAAGGAGCTTGCGCTCACCGTTTCCAATTGCGATCAAGCGATCACAGACGCCCGCTACGAGGAGGCGGCACAGCTCTGCGAAAAGGCTTCCCTGCTTCTCAAAGAGAGAAACAAGAAATGTAAAGCTCTGAAGTAAAAGGAGGAGAAATTTCATGGCCTTATTCAAATGCAAGATGTGCGGCGGGGCCCTTGAGACCGAAGCCTCCTCTTCGGTGGCGGTCTGCCCCTACTGCGGCACCAAGCAAACCCTTCCGCGTCTGGACAGCGACCGCAGGGAAAACCTCTACGACCGGGCGAACCATCAGCGCAGAAACAACGACTTCGACAAGGCGGCGGCCATCTACGAACAGATTCTCAACGAGGACGGAAGCGACGCCGAGGCCTACTGGTCACTGGTACTCTGCCGGTACGGCGTGGAGTATGTGGAGGATCCCGCCACACACAAGCGGATCCCCACCGTCAACCGGACGCAATTCACCTCCATTTACGCGGACGAAGACTACAAATCCGCCGTCAAATACGCGGATCCTCTGCAAAGGGAGATCTACGAGGCCGAAGCGAAGGCTATTGACGAGATTCAGAAGGGCATTCTTGAAATTTCAAAAAAGGAAGATCCCTTTGATATCTTCATCTGCTACAAGGAGACCGACGAAAACGGAAAACGCACCCGCGATTCGGTTTACGCCAACGAAATCTATCAGCAGCTCACGCAGGAGGGCTATCGGGTTTTCTATTCCCACGTCACCATGAGCGGCCGCACCGACGCATATGAACCGTATATCTTTTCCGCTCTGAACAGCGCGAAGCTGATGATTGTCGTCGCCACCAATCTGAAATACGTCAATTCTCCGTGGGTCAAAAACGAATGGAGCCGCTTTCACGGCCTGATGAAAAAGGACAAAAACCGTGTGATGTACGTTTCCTATCGGGATCTTGACCCCTATGAGCTGCCCCCGGAGCTGTCCTATCTGAACCTGCTCGATCTGTCGGGGCTCGGCTTTATGCAGGATCTTGTCCGAAACGTCAAAAAGCAGTTTGGAAGCACTCCCGCGCCCACTGGAGCGACGGCCGCCCCCGCCGCCGCTTCCGGCGCGTCCAACCTGTCCGCACTCTTGAAGCGCGTGACGATTTTCCTTGAGGACGGCGACTGGAAAAGCGCCGACGAATACTGTGAAAAGGTTCTGGACGTCGATCCCGAAAACGCGCAGGCCTATCTCGGAAAGCTGATGGCGGAGGTGAAGGTTCGGCGCCGGGAAGAGCTTGAAAATTGCCCGAAACCGTTTGACGAAAGCGGAAACTACCAAAAGGTTCTGCGCTATGCCAAGGACGACCTCGGCACGCTTCTGAGCGGATATGTTAAAACAATCAAAGACCGAAACGAAGCGGCCCGTCTGGAGGCCGCCTACAACGAGGCGTCGGCGGCCATGGACTCGGCAAAGGACGAAAACGATTTCCGCCATACCCGCATGCTTTTCCTCGGCATCTCCGAGTATAAGGACGCAAGCGAGAAGGCGGAAGAATGCGCCACCAAGGCGGAAAACACACGCAAAGAGGCCATCTACGCCGAAGCGTCAGAGATTCTTTCCGCGGCAAGAGACGAGGGAATATTCCAACACGCCCGCGAGCTTTTCCTCAGCATCCCCGCGTATAAGGACGCGGACGAAAAGGCGGAAGAATGTGCCGTCAAGGCGGAAGCCGCACGCAAGCAGGCGATTTATTCCAATGCTCTCAAAAAGATGTCGGCATGGAACGTCAAGGAACAGACCCTCCGCGACGCCGCCGCTGAATTTCAAAAAATTCCCGGCTATAAGGACGCCGACGAAAAAGCGGAAGCCTGTCTTGACGAGGCGGAAACGCTTCGATTGAAGGCCGAAGAAGCGGAAAGAAAAAGGCGGCAGGAAATCGAGGAAGCCCAAAGGAAGCAGGAAGAGCTACGGCTGCGCACCGAGAAAAAAGAACGTCAAAAGAAACGGATGAAAATGATCGGTCGGATAACCGCAGCTCTTGTCGTTGTCGCCGTCCTTGTCACGGGGGGATTCCTCCTTGCGAATAAATTCTGGATTATCCCGTCCGGGAAATACAACCGCGCCCTGTCGCTTATGAAGGACGGGGACTATGCTTCCGCGCTGGATATTCTTCAGGATCTGGACTTCAAGGACAGTCAGGATCAGCGCTACAACTGCGCTGTCAAGCTGCTTGAGCAAAAGGATTACGACCGGGCGATCGCCGCCTTTGCGTCCATGCCGGATTACAAGGACTGCGCCGAGAAGCTTCTGCTCGCCAAATACCAGAAGGCCGTTTCGCTTCAATCGAGCGGGAATTATAAAGAGGCTCTTGCCGTTTTTCGGGAGCTGGACGATTACTCGGACAGCGCCGATCGGCGCTCCGCCATTGTGGGAGAGCACCGCGAATTGGCGGAGGTCGGTGATCGCCTCGTTTTCGGAAGCTATGAGCAGGACGGAAATTCCGATAACGGCACAGAAGAAATTCTTTGGTACGTTCTCGCCAAGGAGGAGGAAAAGCTGTATCTGATCAGCGAATACATCCTTGACTATCGGCCCTATCAGGAAAAATCCTCCGGGTATCATTACGATTGGAAGGACTGTTCCCTCCGCAAATGGCTGAACGAAACCTTCTACAACGCGGCCTTTTCGCCGGAGGAGCAGGCGTTGATTGTTCCCACAACGGTCTCCGTCCGTGGAAACAGCGACAAAACAACTGAGAATGTTTTCCTGCTGGGCTTTGACGAATTGGATTACCTTCCTCGCACGGAGGATCCCATCTTTAATTACCCCGACGTCTTCTCTACGCCATATGCGCAGAGTCTTGGCGCACAGAATGACGGCCGCGTGAAATGGTGGTTGCGCGACGACAGTTCCGGCGGCGGGGCTCTCTACATTTATTCGTTATTAACCAACACAGCAGGGGACAGTTGGAGTTACGAAAACCTCGGCGTCCGTCCGGTGCTGTGGCTCGACGCGTCCCGAGGGTCGTAAAGGCGAAGAATTTTGGCCCTTTGTCCCGTGCCGTGGGAGAAGCAGGAAGTGTAAAGCCATAAATAAGACCGTGGGGGAGTCCTCTCCCCGCGAAAAAGCCCCGCCTTCCGGCAGGGCTTTTTCGATGGCTTCCTCCGCGCTTACAAAGCCGCGCGGCGTTTTCCCGAAAGCTCTTATTTCTTCTCAATCCGATACCCGAGCGCAATCACCAGCTTCAAAGTATTGAGCGCCGTCTTGCGGTCGTATTCCTTTTCGGTATCCGGAAGGGCTTCATACGGGACAAGGCAGGGCGTCTGCTTCTTCGCATCGTCCCGCTTTTCCCCGTAGGTCCAGCCCTCCGCAACTCTTCCCTCCGCCCAGACGTCGTGAACGTTTTCCGCAATCTTTTCGGTCAGCTCAAGAAGGTCGTCGGGGAGCTCGATCCCGTCGGTGTCCAGCGGCTTCGGAACGTACTTTTTCATTGCATTTTCTCCTTTTTCGCAGAAATTTCGGCTTTTGCGGCATAGTCCGCTATATAGTCAATATATGCCGCTTCGCGGGCCGCGCTCCGGGTCTTATGAATCTTTTTTCTTTTCATGAGAATCCAGATTTTTCCACGCTTTCAGATCGTTGTGCTGTTTGGCGATATCGTTTCTGTTCGGGGAATACCGGTACCCAAGCGTTCTCATATACATATTCCATCGCATATGCTCCGACACGGCCTCTCTTGCACAATCTTCACACGTGCATCCCGCCGGGTGGTCGGGCTTCCCCTCCCCGCTATCCGATGCAAGATACTTCTTTGCCTCGGCAAGTAGCTCCTCATGCGTTGCTCTCGCGACAGACGATTTTCTGTAGTATTCGTAATCCATATACCCCTTCGTTTTCTCAATAATCGACTCCCCGAGGGCCTTTGTATCCTCCGACCCCCTGTCCTTTTGGGTCACCGCATCCCTTCTTGTCCAATCGAGATGATACCGCAGAGCCTTATCCTCGATTTTCTTCTCTTCGCGAATCCTGTCGTAGGAATATTGATAGCCGAGATTGCCTATAAAGTCAATTCCGAGGGGCTCCCCGCGATAATTGACGATCCCTCTGCCCTGATTGCAGGTCAGGTTGGCGGCCTTTCTGTCGTCGTAAACGACGGAATAGATCAACGGCTTCTTCGGCTTCTTCGATGAGTCGGCGTCCCCGGCGCTCGAGCAGAGCCTTTCAAACAGGGTGCGGAGCATCACGGCGGCGTCTATGTTTTTGTCGTCTTCCCCCAAGGCGACAAACGCAATCCGCGTCCTGCGCAGTCGTTCGCCCGTCTCATTCTCCGCCTCAAACAGTCGGTCAAAATCGGAGGAAAAGCAATCCACTCCGTCAAAGAACCGGATATCGTAGCAGGAATCTCCTTTCACATCCTTCACAAAGCTCCGAACCTCGTAACCGGAAGCTTCGTCCTTCTCCCCCGCGCGATTCCTTGGTTCCGTATCGGTGATGATTTCCGGCCATTCCTGCCCCAGTCTTTTCAGCAGATTCTTTTTGCCGCCCTTTTCCTCAAAGGACGCGTCAAAGACGTTGACCTCCACCTTATATCCGAAAAACTGAAACGTCGACAGCGCCTGCTTCAAAAATTCCTTCCCGTAGCTACCCATTCCGAGAATCGTGAAGGAAAACCTCCTCTCCGCATTGTCCTCAAAGGCGGCGTCCACGGTTTCTGTCCGCTTGAGCACCTGCTGTACCAGCATCTCTACGCAATCGATTCTTCGGAGGTAGAAGCCGGAATCGACTGTCTTCTCGCTGTAGAGCTTTTCTTCCAAAAACACCCACGGGTTTTCCTTGATGCTTGCCTCCAGCGTTTTATCCAGTGTGTATTTTCCCTTGTCCAGAGAATCGAGAATATACCCCGCGCTCGGCTTATTGGAAAAGACGAAAATCGCGATAGGACGGATTGCGCAGTCGTTTTTGTACTCCTCCGTCAGCTTGATCGCCTGTTCCATGTTTTCGGATTCGTCTTTTCCAATCAGGAAGAACTCCACCCGGTCTTCTTTGGCCTTGACGTTGACCCGGGTGATATCCTTTTTCAGCAGAATGGCATTGACGTCATGCGCTCTTAACCGGAGCTCATAGTCCTCCTCCTCGTCCCTCTCGAAAACGTCGGTAAAAACGATGACCGGCTTTTTTATTTCTTTGTCTTTTTTGATGCTTTCCGCCATCGTGATCGACATTTCGTTCAGTTCGGAAAAAATATAGAAGGGCCTCTTTTTCTTCCACGAGAACAAAAACTCATTTCTTGCGTTTTTGAAGAGGGAAAGAACGTTGCTGAAGGTAAGAAGCGGCGCCAGAACGTACAGCAGGGCCGCGTAGAGCGAAAAGAGAATATGCGGAAGCTCCCCGACCCCCGCGACGGCATTCCGGACGGCGTCAAATTCCCCGTCGAGGATGAACACGCGGAGGGCGTGGTGTACAGAAATCAGAAACGGCCTCGCCACCGCGAAGGAGTCCCCGAAATCGTATCCCACATAATAAACCGGGACAAAGACAAAAACCGTCGCGGCAAAGACCCCGAGGGTAAAAATATGAAGCGCGGAAAGCACTCTTTTCCCGCGTTCCTTTCCTTTGTAGGCTTTTCTTGCAAGAAAACCGGCCGCAATCAGAACGGCAAATGAAAGCAGACCGAATACGGTATATAATACATTCTCTTTCATAATTTTCTCCACTGAGGCGGACGCCGTCCCGTTACGTACGGCGTCCGCCAACCGCTCTTACAGATTTGGATCCCCGTTTTTGCTTTCCTGAAAAACTTCCGCAATTTCTTCCCCGGTGAGATGATTTTCCGACAGCAGTCTTTCGACCAGCTTATCGATGGAGGCTCTGTTCTCCTCAATCAGCCGGGCGGCCTTGCCCATTTCTTCCGAAAGAATCGCGTTCACCGCCCGCCGAACCTCTCCGGCAAGCTCCCCCGTCGCCGCCTCCTGCGGCCCTATCACGGCGAGGCCGATCGTCTCATCCATTCCGTAAGAACAGATGAGCTGCCGGGCCATCTCGGTCGCGGAGGCAAGGTCGCCGCTCGCGCCTGTGGACAGCCCTTCCCTTTCCCCGTAGTAAACGAGCTCCGCGGCGCGGCCTCCGAGGGAGGTTCTTATTCTGGAAAGCAGCTCGTCCTTTGTATAGATCGCCTTCCCTTCGTTGTCCCCGTGCTGCATATACCCGCCGTGATTGCCTCTTGCGACAACCGTGACGTAGGAGGGCGTTTCCCCGCTCTGCCAGCAGAGGAAGGCGTGTCCCGCCTCGTGTCTTGCGACTCTTTCAAGCTGAGAGGGAGCCCAGCTTTTCACCTCGCCGCCGATGAAGGTTTCAAACGCCTCCTCAAAGACGGCGTCGGTCACCTTGAGGTTTCCGTCCCGGATGGCGGTACGGAGCGAGAGCTCGATCACCGATTCAAGCTCCGCCAGACTCATGCCCGTCGACCGAACGGCGATGCTGGCGATTTTATCCTCCGAGAGCTCAAAGGCCGCCCTCTCCGAAAGCTTTCCGCGAATATACCGCACTCTCTCGTCCCGCGTGGGCAGGTCTATGTACACCCTTCGGTCAAAGCGGCGCAGCAGCGCGGGATCCAGACTTTTCTCCCCTCCCGGCTCAATGTCGAAATTTGTCGCCGCAAGCACGAAGACGGGGCGGGCGGTGTCGGTCTTGAACCCGTCCATTTCGGTAAGAAAGGCGGTAAGCGTCGCTTCCGTTCCTCCGGAAAGCTCCCCGCCCCTTCTTTCCTTGGCGATGGCGTCAATTTCATCGACAAACAAAATGGCCGGGGCGTATTTTCTCGCGGTGCGGAAGAGCTCATGAACCTTGTCGGGGCCCTCTCCCACGAACTTTTTTAAGAACTGATTCCCCTCCGCGGTGATGAAGGTCACGTCGGATTCGCTCGCCATCGCCTTGGCAAGCATGGTTTTCCCGGTTCCGGGAGGGCCGTACAGAAGGACTCCCTTCGGCGCGCTGACGCCGGTTCCCATATACTTTTTGGGATCCTTCAGGTATTCGACAAAATACCGCAGCTCCTTTTTCGCGTCCTCGGCGCCGATCACCTGATCGAAGCGGACGTCGGGCCTTGAGATGCTACTGAGGATGTTTTTGGAATCCTCCGCCTCGATGGCGACGGTCATTTCAAAGTCAAACAGCTTGATTTCCGCCGTTTGGCCCTTGTTCTTGATCCGCTGTGCGGTTTCAAAGGTAACCAGCTTGTTGGCCTTCGCCAGCGTCTCCATGCTCCTCTGCTGATGAAGCTTTTCGTTCACCGCTTCAATCTCTTTTGCAAAGCCTTCCCGGCCCTTGGTGAGCGTAATGACCCCCCGAACACCCTGCCGGAGGAAGGAGAGCTGCTCTTCATACGCCAACTCTTTCTCCTGTAGCTGCAACAGATAGATCGGAACGTCGGAATGCGCCCCACGCATATACCAGAAGAAATCCCTTGCGTCAGACTCCACGTCCTCAATATTGAGGTATTTGAGCTCCCCGCGTTGACCGTAGGTGGGATCGATGAGAAGGTAGCTCACCCCGTTTTCGCGGAGGGCCTTTTTGGCATCCTCCACCGTTCCTGCATAAAGGAACCGCGTGCCCGGCTCCTTTTGAACGCACTGCTCATAGACCGGCCGGGAGGAGAAGACAAGAACTTCCTGCGTATCCTGCTTCTCAAAAAGCCCATACAGCTCCTTATTCTCTCTGGGAAGCTCCACACGGATGTCTATCTTTTCGAGCTTTTCCACGCCGGCGTTTGATTTTCTTGACTCAAGCAGACGGAAAAGCTCAAACAGCTCGTCGTCGAAGAAGGCCTCCGCCCGGCTCCGTACCGTTCTTGCGTCGGCGGCGCCGCCCTCCGCAAAGAGAAGCGCCGTGTATACCTTCTCGTCAATATCGACCTTGATTCCAATCTCCTTCTCAAAGTTCGAGGCGTGTCTTTTCACCTCCCGCCGTGCGATTTCGCAGAGGTTATGCGCGGTGATATGATTGAACATCACCACATTTCCGGAAGCAAAGCGGGAGCAAATCGCGGCGGGAAAATAGGGAGTCCCCGTCGCCGGATTGACGTCGTTCTGAAGAGCCTTCAAAATGACCTTTCTCGTCACGCCGGAAAGATCCGTCGTTTCCGCGCTCTCATAAAGCTGTTTCCCGGCGTTGGTGGTGAAAATGATGATGGCGTCCTTAAAGGAAACCTCTTTATCGGTAAAATTATCGCGCAGTCTTCCGGCATCCAGCATCTGTAGGAACAGATGAATGACGTTGAGGTGCGCCTTTTCGATTTCGTCGAAGAGAACGACGCAGTGAGGATGCTTGGCCACAAAGGAGGTTACGTTGCCCTCCTTGGCGTTCTTGTAGACGTTATCCGCGCCGCAGAACTCAATATCCGCCTCTTTGTTGGAATACTCGCTCATGTCAAAGCGCATGAACGGCAGTCCCAAAAGCGCCGCCGCCTCTTCCGCCAAAAAGGTTTTTCCCACGCCGGGAGGGCCCGCGAAGAGGAAGGTAGCGCGGGGCCGCTTTCTGTTTACGTCGGTAAGCGCCAAAAGCTCCGCCTGAAAATATCCCGCCGTGAAGACGCTGACCGCGTTATCCTGACCGAACACCGACGACAGAAGCGCGTCCTGTATGCCGGTGACCCTTCTCGTCAGCTTGGCAACCGCGGTTTTCGGATCCTCCTCCGGCTCCTCGTCCGGCTTTTTGTCATCCTCAGCGCCGCCCGCGCTGTCCGTGTCGCCGTCAAAAATGGCCTTTGAAATATCCTCCACTGGGATTCCTTCTACGCCGGTTTCCCCCGTGTCGCCGATTTCTTCGATGTCGTCGACACCGCCCTCGGCGGCCCTTCTCGCCTTGAGGAGAAAGCCCGCGATATTTTCATTCGGATCCCTGAAAATACTTTCCAGAAGCGCGTCCGCCGTCAGGCAATCGCTTTTTTTCTTTTGGGCGGCCTCTCTGGCCTCAAACATATGCTTCTGAAAATACAGGGCGTCCATATACGAGGGGAGGCGCAGCGTCTCGAGGTACTCCATCGCATAGGCTCTGACGCTGGAAAGATCCCGAATTTTTGAGGAAAGGAGCGTTTTCATTGCCCTTCCTTCCTCTCCCAGCTCGCTCTCCTTCGCCTCCGTCACAAAATCAATGACGGCGACAAGATACCGTTCCGCCGTCACGGTCTTCTTTTGATCTTCGGTCAAATTCTCTGCATACTCGATCAGATCGTCGAGCAGATCGCTGTTTTTTACTTCTGCCATTTTCCTCTCCTCTTTCCCATGGATAGCCGCCCCTTGTCCTGACGGTTCTTCCGGGGACTTCCCGTGCTTTCGCCGCACTTTCTTTTCTCGTTATCGGTAAAATTGATCCGCGTACTCCCAATAGTATTCCTGAAGGGTTTCGTCAAGATAGCCTAAACCCTCTTCCTGAAGCTCCTCAGGGATTCCGAAATACGCCTCCGCGATGGCGCCCGCCATGGCCGCCTGCGTGTCGGCGTCGCCCCCGAGAGAAACGGCACAACGGACGGCGTCCTCATAATCCTCCGCTTCAAGAAAGCATTCGATCGCCTGTGGAACGCTTCCCTGACAGGTGACGTCGAACCGGTATCCCTCCCGGATTTCGTCGAGGGTAAAGTCAAGGTCATAGTATTTCTCTTCTATATACTGCTTGATTTCCTCTTTGCTGGAACCGGTTCTGGCAAGGAAAACGGCGGCCGCGACGGCCTGCGCACCCTTTATGCCCTCCGGGTGATTGTGCGTCACCTCCGCGCTCCATTTGGCGAGCTCCTCCACGTCGTCAAGCTCGTCCACTGCGTAGGCAACCGGCGAGACGCGCATGGCGGAGCCGTTGCCGAAGCTGTTGTACGCCCCCATGCTGTCGCTCATCAACCACCGATAAAACATTCCCCCGTAGCCGGCGTCGCTGTAAATCCTTCCGAGCTCCCTCATCTTTTCGACGAGCTTTCTTTTGAACTCCTCCTCTTGGCTACAGTCCGCCTCTATACACGCGCACCCCACGGCGATCGTCATAATGCTGTCGTCGGTGGGTCTGCTATGAGAGGAAAAGAAAGGAAAATCCTTTGTCTTATCCGAACCGATTTCATAGACGGAACCTACGATATCCCCGATAATTGCTCCCAACATTTTTCTATTCTCCCTGTCTAGGCCGCCCTTCCGGCGACCGGTATTTTTTCATGGTTTTTTTGGATCGAGCGGCCCTGACCGCTCCGGAAAAGAGGGAAGCGCTTCCCGCGTTTCCCTTTTCTCCCTCGTTTTTACCGCAAATACGGAAGCAACCGGCTCCGGAATTCGCTCATTTTCACGATTTCCCTCTGCCTCAGCTGCCCCGGCAACCTTCCCTTGTCCCCGACAATATCGTCGGCCAACAGCAGAACCAAATTGCCCTTTTTGCGCCCTTCCCGGATTTCGTTATTGAACGTGCTCCATTCGTCCTTCACCCACGCGGTTTTCAGATAGTCGGGATTCGACCCGATCAGAACCATGTGGCGGGAACGGTCGAGCGCTTCAAAAATCATCTCCTCATATTCGCTTTCGCCGAGGCGTGGGAGGGTTTCCTTTGAGTAGAAAACCTCCTTTCCGCTCTGCGTCAGATAGTCGTAAACCTTCTTCGCGAGAATTTCGTCCTCCGACTTGAACGACAGAAAGACGTCGTATTCCCCCGACCTTGGCAGGGCCTGTCCCAGATAAATCTTAAGCGCCTCGCCGACGAGGGAATTTTCCCCCGGCACGGCCTCCCCGTCAAGGGCGCTCAGCTCCGCGATACGGCTTATGCATTTGTCGGCGATTTCGCCCTTCAGGCCCATGTGCTTGCAATAATTCAACACCCGCTCATACCCGAGAATCAGATCCGACCGGCTCCCGCTCGGCGGCGGATCCTTCAAAATATCCTCAAACAGGGCGATGGCGGCCTCTCCGTGCTCGGCGATCTTGCTCTCCTTGGCCTCCTGCCCGCTCGCCTCTTTTTCGGTTCCTCTTTCGTTGGTTTCTACTGTATACCGTGCGTTTTCAAACCGGGAAAGAAGATCCTCAAGGCGAGAGGAGTCCTTCGCCTCCGCGCCGTCGGAGGAAAGCGTGTCGAAGCCTGTCAGCTTTTTCCTTGCAAGCTCCCGGACGGCATCGGCGTCCATCCCCAGATATGCACAGCAGATAGCGAACTGATCCAGCAAAACCTCGCCGCTGTCCCCGCCGTCAAGAAGATTCAGCGCCTCCACCGACCGCTCCAGAGCCTCTTCATACCTCTTCATGTCCAGAAGAATGCTGATCCACTTGATGCGGGAAAGCCTGCACACCTCAGCGTCAAGGAAGGCGCCCCGGGAAACGGCAAAAACCTCCTCGCAGAGGGCGAGATGGGCCTCCTGCCACTGCCTTGCCTGATCGTACATTTTCAGGCAGAGGTAGTTTTCCACCTTTTTGGAAAAGGCCTTAAGCTCCGTCTCCGCAGAGAGGAGCTTGCTTATTTTTCCCGCCAGCTTATCGGCGGCGGCTTCGATGTCCCCGTTTTCCACAAGCTCACAGCTCAGAGCCGCGATTCGGCTTCCGACCTCGGAGGCGCTGTCAAGCTTCACCCCATCCTCAAAGACGGGGAAAAGAAGCGTTCCGTTCTTTTCTGCGCTCTCAAGGGCAAACAGCGTCTCCCTCATCACCTCCGCGCTGTTCAGCGCGTTGTCCGTAATGACGGGAACGACTATTTTGGCGTTCTGTATGGCGCTTGTCATCGCCTTGTCCCAATCGGCGGACGCGGCCGGCTGCCTATCGTCGAAAACCGAGATTCCCTTCTCCGAAAGCGCGCGGCAAATGGAGGAATGGAGTGCGGCGTCCTTCTTTGCGCAGGAGACGAACACCTCCGCATACCGCAGCTCCTTCTCCTTATTCAGGGCATAGTCGTTTATAATGCTTTCATACTGCTTGTATAAGCTCCGATAATCAAACAGCGACCCTTCGCCTCCGTAGACCACCACGCGGTCAAAGGCGGACGAATACTTTAGATAGCTCTGCTTCACGTCGCGCCCGGTCTCAAAGCGAACCCTTGCTTCCTCCTCGGTGATGTTGTCCAGTCTTGCGATGATGCCCCTCAGCGTCTCGTCGTCTATGTAGGCATAAACCAGACAGACCTTGTCCGCATATACGCGCTTGATTTCGGCGAGGAAGGAGATGTCCTTTGTCGACAACGTGAGCAGACTGTTGACCTTATCGCAAACCGCGTCGGAGATTTGCTGCTGATTGAAGCCGACCCGGATGCCTCCCACCTCATAGCGGAACAGGGAGTCGGTGTTTTCTGTAAACTCCTCCTCCGACACATACTTGCGGGTACCGTATTTGGTTGTCAGCCGGGGCGCTACGGCATAGTTGTATTTCTCTACAATCTGAAAGCCTGCGTTTTTAAAATAATCGCGGCTGTTTTGCCCCATTTCCGCAATGGCTCCGTAAAGTATCAATAACATCCTTGTCCCTCCCGGAACATTTCCTACGCAAGCGGATTTCTCCACACGCGGATTTTTCCGCACGCGGATTTCTCCGCAAGCGGGTTTCTCCGCACGCGGATTTCTCCACACGCGGATTTCTCCGCACGCGGATTTCTCCGCCTATTCGCGTCCATCCGCCGAAAAACGGGGAATGACCGCAAGCGTCATTCTTCCCTCATCAAAAGCGAAGCCGCCCTTTCGATATGCCTCTCTTCCAGCCCTCGGCCAATCAGCGGATCGGTTTTCACCGTATAAGGATCCAGCTCCTGCCAGCCGAACTTCTGGTCGTCGAAAATCACGAAGGCCTCCGTTTCGGGGTGCCTTGTCAGCCAGTCCTTGACTTCCTTGTATCTCTCCTTGCCGAGCTCCTTTGTTCTGTCCCAGAGACGGAGTCCCTTCCGGCGAAAGGTTTCCTCAAGCGCCCGACCGACCTCGTCGGTCTCCTTCCCCTCCGGATCCCAGTGGCGCCGCCACGTGCTTGTCAGCACAAGGTTGGCCCCCGTCCGATCCGTCAGCTTTTTCAGCAGCTCAAGCCGGCTTTCGTCGATGTTTCCGTCCTCCGATCCCCGCGAAGCGTCGTACCGACGGGAATTGAGAACGCCGTCGATATCCAGAAAAATGATTTTCACGTCTTGCTCACCACCTTTCCGGTCGGCAAAGGGACGGGGCCTTCCCCGTCCTTCGCCGATTCCAATCGCCGCGCCTCCCGGCGCCGTTGTCTTTTCCTCTATATCCTTCCGGACAATTACTTGTATTTAAACGTGAGCGTGAGCGTCCAAAGATTCTTGTCATATCTACGCGAATAGGAATTCCCCAAAATTTTCCTGTTCGCTTTGGACGCCGCCCGCACAACCTCATAGCCGTCCTGTCCCACGGCAATCAGCTGATTAAAGGCTTTCTCGAAGACCTCCTTGCTTTTACACTTAAAGGTAACCTCCTTTTTCCCGGACTTTGCCGCCGCCTGCGCCATCACGTTGACAATATCGCCGGCGCCGGAGGACTCATAGGCAAAGATTCCTCTGTCGGGCTTGCTTTCCGGCTTGGTCACGTTCTTTCCGATCGCCAGATAGGTGATGCGCGGAGTCGAATTGTTGGGCATAACGGTGGAGGCATAGGAGGTCAGCTTGGAATTCAGCTCCCCCTCGGATACGATACCTCCCGAGGAGCTTTGAAATTCTCCGTCGGTAATCACCACAAGCCAATACTGCGTATTGACGTCGGGATCCTGAACGGATGCCAGCTTGTTGAAGGCGATATCCAGAGCGTTATACGGGGTATTGCTCGCCGCAGTATGCTTCCGGATGGAATCGACCGAGGACTGTATCGCCGAAGCGGACAAATCAATCCCGGGCGGGTTGAGGTTCGGATTCTTCTCCGCCTCGCTCATATAGGTGATATAGAGCTGATCGTCGCTGTTCAGCAATCCGCAGAAGGCTTGCATGGCATAGCTTGCATAGGCCCAGTTGGACGACCCGTAATTCTTCATGCTTTCGGAGTCGTCATAGACTACGGAAACAATTTTCCGGATATACAAAGAATCTGCGGCGACAGTCATCGGGATATACGCCGCAAAGACACTGCCAAAGAGAACGACCGCTAGCAATGCCGCCAGTAGCCTTTTCATCTTGTTCCTCCTTCGATGTCGCCTGTTTGCGGCGGCGCGGCCCTTTTCGGGGAAATTTCTGAACACCGGATTCCTCCGGTTTCCCCATCCCGGGCCCTCTCCGCCCTGCTTTCGTATGACAGCAAGCCCCGGACGCGGTGCCGGAGCTTGCTGATAAGCTATTTACGATTGGCTATGAAATCACCGACGGTGAGCACGCCCTTGCAAATCGCAAGAAATTTATCGTTAAAGGCGTCAACCGTCGCGCAGGAGCAATCGATCATATAATGGAACAGGCCGTCTCCGATTTTGCTTTCCCGGAAGGACGCCGTCATTCTGAAGACAATCGCTCCGGTAGAAATGTTATAGTCAAAGCTGCCGTCCGCGAGACGGTTGGTGGCCACGCAGGTGGCAATCGCCAGATCCATGCGTTTGTCCTCCGGAACGGCAAAGGGGAGCTTGGAGAAGAGGCGAAGAAGCTGACGATCGGAATCTATGGCGAGGACAAACTCCATCGGGATATCCTCTCCCGAGACGCTAAACGTTACGACCAGATCTTCCCCGCGCTTCTGATACTTCCAATTTCTTCTGTCCAGTGCGGCACACAAGTCCCCATACACCGCTTGGGCGCGAGCCGTTTCCTTTGCATCAGCCATGATCTTATCCTCCTCAGTTCTTTGTTTCGCTTTCGATAAATTTATCGATGCCTATCAAGCCCTTGCCAAGCATCAGGAATTTATCGTTGTAGTTATCAATCGTCTGGCAGGAGCATATCACCATATAAAAGACAAGCTCCTTGCTGATTTCGCTCTCAATGAAACTGCTGGTCAGGCGGAAATACATCTGCCCGTTGGTGACGTCATAATCAAAGCTACCGTCTACCATTTCGTCGTTGACCACGCTGACTGCGATGGCTACGTCGAGCCGCTTGTCTTCGGGAATGACAAAGGGAAGACGGGAAAGCAGAATAATCAGCTGCCGCCCGGCGTCAACCACAACGGAGAGCTCAATGGGGAGATCCTCGCCCTGCGCGCTGCAGTCGATGCGGAGCTTTTCCGAATCTTTCTTATAATGCCATTCGTTGTCGTCCAGTGCGTCACACAAAGTTTTATAAACCGTTTGCGCCCGTGCCATTTTTTCGTCTGCCATATCTTTTTTCTCCCTGATTCCATATTTTCATCGCTTGCGCGATAAATTCTTCTCAGCGGCCGAGACAGCCAAGGAAAAATTGCCTTCACACCCGAATTCGTAATATGCGCAACGCCAAAAAACAGGTAAAAATTCATCGGTCGGCCTCAAACCGCCCCTTCAAGCCTCCCGTTTTAACGGAAAGAACCTCTTTTACCCGCTATTTTAAATTAAACATAGCGCATTATAACACATTTTGAAACAAAGGTCAAGGCGTTTTTCGACAAATTTTTGAATATTGTTCTGACTTTTTCGTTTAAATTATTCATTTTAATTTGTTATCGTTCTTTTTTCACCTTTTACAGGCATTTTGCGGCATCAATTGGCCATGTTCCCCCAGTAATGCTCCCCCCCTTGGGCAAAGAATCCTTTTATCATCAAAGCAAGACGTCCTTCGCACGTCTGCCCTCCGCTATTCCAGCCATACTTTTTTAATATGCCTGTCCTCGCCTTTTTCCGCTCTTTTTCCATCATCCCTACGGTAACCGAACTCCGCCCGTTTTTTCGTAAAAATATAGGTTCATTCCACACACTTTTGCAAAAAATCCTTGACAGTACCTTATATCGGCATGAAATCGTTTGACAAAGCGAATTTGGAGTCATCCTATACATTTTTGCGAAAAAATTTAACAGAACCCCTTACGTTCTACTTAATGCAATCAACTTTTCTTTTTGCCCTAGCGCCTTTGATTAAAAAAATCATGTGAATTGTCAAATTGAATTGGCCGACATTACAACATCTATCAAATTTTGCTTTTCTCGTTCGTAGTCGTTTATCCATGCTGTAGGATATATTCTATATATATTCCACCCATATTTTTGAGTAAGAACCTGCTCCGTCAGCCTCGTATACTCCCGCACGCTGTCAAAATCCGTGCGTCGCGGGTCATCCACTATGATACCCAGAGCATAGCAGCCGTCTTCGTTCGCTTTGCGTATACCTATATTAATTTTACATTCAGAGCGGCCAATTTCCGTATCGTAAGCGACACCGATTTCATCAAGAACCCTGCATATATCTGTGACGAACGGATTATATGTTTCCCCGCTAACGACTTTTTGGACTCTCGTGAACATCTGTGCGTACTCAAGAAAATTGCATAGCATTTGCGCCCCTGCTTTGTTCTCGCTTGGAGCAGAACTGGTTTTCATTGCCATGTTTAACTCAGACGATTTCAATGTGGAGACAACGATCATTCTGTGCTTGGCTCGTGTCACAGCGACATTTATTCTTTTCATGCCCGAGAGCAAACGAATACGCCCCAGATAAGGAAGCGTAAACTTCCCATGGCTATCCGGGCTGTAGCATATACTAATTATAGTAATATCCCGTTCATCGCCTTGCACCGTATCTAAATTGCAAAATATAAGCGGTTCTTCTTCATGCATTTTTTCCCACTGCTCAATCGCTGCTTTTTTGTCGGCTCTTTGTTTAAAAACCTCCCAACGCGACTCTATCTCATACGCCTGTGCATTGCTAAAAGCCACCACGCCGATGGAGAACGCCTTGCGTTCAGGATGAGTCATTTCTTCATATATCAGCTCCACAATCCGATCTGCTTCGCCGGAGTTTATGTGTGCCCCGTTCTTGCCTGCGACATAGCACGTGGAAGGCGTATATTGCACGGGCACATAGTCTATTCCGTCATTAGGATTTCTCTTTGCTGAAGGAAAACTAATGAGATTATACTCCATTTCCTTGTTAGAAAACGCTATCAATGCCTCATCGCAGCTCCTATAGTGCCATGCCAACGAAATGGATGCATCACCTAATGCTTTGTCAGCGGAGGCAAGCAAAGAGTTTTCAATATTTGCTTCTTCTTCAAAGTACTGCTCATCATCGTCCTGCATATTTTCTCCTGCTCTAAAGAAGTCGCAAGGAGGCAACTGTTTGCTATCACCCGCAATAATAATTTGCTTTCCTCTTACAATTGACGCAAGAGCATCCTCTGTAAAAATTTGCGAAGCCTCATCAAAAATAACCAAATCAAATTGCAAACTCACATCAATATATTGACTCACATTCAAAGGCGACATCATAAAACAAGGTCTTATGTGTTTTATGTACTCCCAATTCTCCAGTATTGTTTGTTTGATTGAGTAGTTTGTCTTTGATTGAAGCTTGGGGTACTCGCCTTTTGCGCCATTAGCTTTGCCGGATGCCGCACGCCGCAAATACATATTAAGCGTTTCATACAGGCGTTTCGCTCCTGTATTCAGCATACGCTTATCTGCCTCGGCATAGCTTTCCATAAGCTTTTCATGTTCCGCTCTTGAGAAATCCCGTATACAATCAAGATGGTTTGTATCAATGAATTCCTTTACAATCTGTTGATAATAAGATCGAAATAAGCGCGCATTTGCTGTTTCGAAATCGCTTTCGTTACTGTCAATCAACTCATCAAGAACAGATCTCCAGCCCGCCTGCTCTATTTTTTCCACTATCATCACCAAACGATACCAATCAGCAAGCATTGCTTGATGATGGATAATGGCCTCAGATAAAGAAGTATATGCAAGAAAATACTTGCGCGGGGACTCCATAAAAGCGCCAAATTGATTTCCTAACGACTGTTCATCCGAAAGTGCTTTTGTAAGCAGCCCTTCTAACGTTTGCAAATGATTGATTGTCCCCGAATATTGTAACGGAGCGAAACGCAGAGACCAATCTGTAACACACCTCAAATCCAATATTTGATTATTATGCTCGAATAGGATTGACAAGACAGCATTTAACGATTTGATCAAGTCGTCCCAATCGGCTTCGCTTTCCGGTTCATATCCTAATATCTCAAGGTCTTCACTTTCTTGTCGTTCGTTACGCGATTTTAATTGCAAATACTCTCTATATTGTTCCAATTGTTTCAAAGCATTACTGGTTGATTTATAATTGTGTTTATGGGGAGGCGTATTAAAGCACGCAAGAACCGCTGCTTTCCATTCCTTGTACTTTTTACCATGCCTCATAAAAGCGCTCTGGTATTCTTCTGACTCAATTTTTGCCTGTTTTATGTCAAGAGCACAATATTTTATGTAATCAATCGCAGACGAATATTCTTTCCCTTCGTGGTTCTTTAATCTTGTTATTGTTTTTTTTCTTGCTTTCGCCAATTTTAAAATGTCATTTATTTTCCTTTCGCTGGGATTATTGAGAATTTCTCCCACAATTTTTTCCGACAGCTTCGGCATCTGTGACCAAAGGTGGAGCATCTTCTCACACACTTGCATATCAGAGAAGTGATATCCAACCTTCCAACCATCGTTCGCTAAATCAGAAACCACCTTTGTTATTGTGTCGTACACGGCCTTATATTCAGAAGCAATTTTCAACAACGTGGAACCGGAATCCCCTTTACACCCATATAAGGGGTGCTTTCTATAGTCAAGCACACTGCCGCAGACTTTAATAGCGGTATAATATTGACGAATCAAGTCACGTAACTCCGTGAACTCTACGCTGTCCTTGGGGATTTTCGGTGTTTCATTTAGCGCTTTGAATGCAGAAAATTGTGCCATATCCTGCAATAGCCTCAAATAGTTGCGATCCCCATACTCTCCGCGGATTTGCTCCATGAACTTTTTTATTTGCTCGTATCGATGTTCCTCATCCGCAATTAGTTGATCGTCATAACCCCCAACAGGAGTATAGCTCACCAAGCATCTATTAAGCTCCGCAACAAAAGGATTCCGGCTCACCGCTCCGCTTCGCTTTTTAAAAGAGCCAAAATCAAGAATAAAGTCAGTGAGCTTTTTGTCGCCCCCAACATTGCATTTTAACAAGTTGTCAATAATAACCGATCTTGCCGAGGTTTTTTCCGTAACAAACAAAACCGTTTTTCCCTCGCCAAGCGCAGAAGATATAATATTTGTTATTGTTTGACTTTTTCCGGATCCGGGAGGGCCCTGTAAGATAAACGACCTCCCCTCTTGTGAAGCTTTAATCACTTCTTCCTGTGATGAATCCGCATCTAACAACACATATTTTGTTTTATGCCTTTGTTGGAGAGAGGGAACAGAAATCTCAACATTTTCATCGCCACACAAGCGTCTGATAATCGGATGCCGCAAATATATGTCCTGATTGGTTTCAATATCATGTTGTAATTGCAGTTTTTGATAATGAAACAAGCCAATACCCAGTCCAGGATCAATTTCCCAGTCCTTGGTGATTTCAAAAATTCTATCCCCGCCGTTTTTGAAGGTTTGTTCAATTAAAGAGAAGTACACGCCTATGTTTTTTACGTCAAGCGATGGCAATACTATGGAACATGTTTGGGAATAGGCAGCAAGCATTTGTATCAGGGTCTTGTTTACCTCGAAAGTCGATTCTGCCGACGGATCCACCTCAAAATAATATTGTCCTTTTGCCTTATCTGTTCCCAAATTAACCGGGCATAATAAAATCGGAGAATTATAAACTGTGCCGTTTGTATCTTTCCATTTTAAAAAACCGCACGCAAGATATAAAACATGCAGCCCGAAATTCCGTTCCATGTTTTTGGCTTTGTTTAAAATGGTTCTTGCGGCCTCGTTGGTACTCCCCTCGTTTACAACACTAACCAATTCATCTGAAGCATAACTTTTTAATGCACTCTGTGATATAATTGGCGAAGATTCCAAATCAATGGCTTTTTTGCATTTTGGGCAGATAAGTGCCGACTTTTTCAACTCGTCTATCGTGAGTTTTTTTCCGCAAGAGCAGATATACGCATCATTAGGCAAGCACATCAGTCTTTCCTTCAGCGGCATCATGCTCTTTCTATTATGAGTATTGCCCGCATCACATATCGGACACTCAGAAGCCAATTGCGTTTTTTTTGCGCCAAAATCATAGGACTGGAATTCCACGCGCCCACACAATTTGCATTTGTAAATCATCTGGGGGTGAAGCTTGCTCCACCCCGTGATATACATTCTTGAGTTTTTTTTGCTGATTTGTCGCATGGTCGTCAGAGTATCTCCGCTGAGCAACCCTATAGTCGCATTTTTTACAGGACGAAAATGCACAAGTTGATTTGTACGCGAAAAATCGAGCAATCGCAAGCCAAATTTCTTTAATTGCTTTTTTTGCTGATCAGCCTCCTCCAGTACGGAGACCGTACTATCAAAATTTATCAGTTCATTCTCATCAAAAGATTCACAGTCCGAATCGTCAATCGCCACGTTGAAAAAAACTGCTGCGGCCAAGCATATGGCAAAAAGATAAGCCGAAAATCGATATTCATCTATCCGAACAGTAAACGAGAGCAAGCTTGCAAGCTCATATAACTCCCCACTGCCCCCTGTGAATTTTTGTTCCTGAACAAACTTTGCCAATATTTTATAGGCAGGCGCCAATAGCTGCACCAATACTTTTCCATATCCGTATGACGTGCTTTGACGCAAATAGTCCCCAATAATTGAAGACGATCGATCATACCAATCCGGAACACTGACGTTCATTGTTCTTACTTTTTCACAATAAACTCGAAATTCTTTTTTATCCATTGCAAAAGCTTTTAGACCTCGCACTTAATAAAATGCCAATTAACTTTTCGACCCTTTCGCCACAAAGTCGGGGGAACCGCCTATGCCAGTCTCGTCTTTCGATTGATGTGAACGGGAAAAGGAGGAAAAACCGTCTAGGCCAGTACCATTTTCAGATGAAGATGCCCGTGGTTTAAATTCAGAAAGTTTATCAAAATCAACAGGCGCCGGTTTTGGCTTTGGAGGAACGGGGGAGGTAGCGCCGCTCGTGTTACTCGTTCCTTGCCCTTTTTGGGATCCTCCGTTAAGAATGTCATCTAAAACGCTTACCCACTCATCTGGAGTGGGTCTACTTTTAAATTCCGTGAGTGGATTCTTAAACGCCTGTCTAAACCGCTCCTTTAATCTGTTGTCAAGCCCATTCCAAATTTTTATAACCGTGTTCAGCTCGCCACGCTTTTTTTGTTGTTTGGGCTTTGAAGCGTCGGCGTCTTTGTAAAGATCATCTATATTATTGCGACGATCCTTTTCATCAAAAATAAATACCGACCAAGCCTCATCTATATCATCTTCGTCCGCAAGTTCTTTAACGCCGAACATGTCTTGACATGCGGGGGAAGAATACATGATCTTTCCATGATAGGGCGATGGCAAAAGGTTATTTATCAATATGCGGAAAATTAAATTTGCCAAAGCATATGCATCCGCATTCTTTCCTGCCTTCGCATATCCAAAAGCAACCTCCGGCGCCATAAAGAATCCGGTTCCTAACACAAACGAAAGCCCGTCTTGTTGTATTTCTTGATCGCTGGCAACGTTTTCGCAATCAACGACATACAGCCAACCGGTTTTGCTGTCAAACATAAAATTTCCCCAATTGATATCCGTATAACATCCGCCAAGTTTATTTATGATTTCAATAGACAGAGCGATCTGTCTTGCAAGCCCAAGCTTCTCCTCCAGAGGCATTTTCTGAATAATCCCGTTATTCTCGTTGATCATGTAATTCAGCGTTTGACCACCGGCAAGTTCCATGATGTATAATGTTTCTCCTTTGTATGAACACGAGGAAAGAGGAAATGCATGATTAATATTATACCCTCTTGCCAGATTATCCGCTCTTTGGCTGGTGTTCTCATCGATGAGTATACGTATATTTTTGCGCTTCATCTCTCTCCTTCCTTCGTTTTCATCAACAAGAACCTTCATGGCGTAGCATTGATTATCGGTCAAATTTTTGACTTTATAAACCGCTCCTTGCCCACCCGCGCCAATCGGCGAAATTATTTCATAGGTAATTTTATTCTCAAAGGTTATCCGGGTTCCCGCTGCAAAGTCCATAACATAGCACCTCTTTTTTCAAAATTATTTTTAACGGATATGCACATACGCAATTGAACTATCGTCGCCACTGCCAAAATTTGTTTCGTTATAATCGGAGCATTTTTGAGCTATTTGTTCGAGCTTTTGGCATCGCTCATCAAACGAAAGCTCCGAAATATCTTGAACGAACGCGTCAACAGACCCCACCGTTTCCCCTACAGCATTTGTTACTCCATCGGAAGAAATAAAGATATCACTCACTTCATGAAAACCAAAGAACGATAGCTGCAAGGCGGTCGAATCATTTTTTAAATGCGGCACGGTCAACACTTCATGTCTCAGTACGCCGGAGATTCCGTCGTTCAGAAGGAATCCTCCGCTTGCCCCCGTATTTGTTGCGCGCCGCTTTTTAACATAAAAACTACCGTCTCCAAGGGCACCGCAGACAATAAACTTTGCGCACCCGAAAGCAAACTGCAAGGTTGTGGAAAACGCGCTCACATCGACATCTTCAGTACGCTTAAATTCCTGCGAATTGCGAATTGCTTCTTCCCATTCTTTGTAGAAATCATTGACCAACAAAAATTTTATGTAATACATCAAATCCGCATATTCGCTATCCGAAATTTTTTTATAGCCGAATGCTCTCTTCTTGTCAACAATTAATTTATGATTCGTTAAAAACGTTTCGATGCACTTTGACAAACATAGAGTCGCTTCTTTTGACCCTAATGCAGAATGAATACAGCTTCCCACGCCATCCGCGACAGCAACAAACCAATTATCCTCATCGTATTTTTTTATTAAGGAATAATCTTCGCACCCGTTGTGCCCGGGCTTATCCAATCTTCCTTCATAAGATACGGCAAACAATTGAGCGCGATCGCAGGTTTCCTTTCGTGAAGCTTCACGTACAAGAAAACTTTTGCTGCGGAATTTTTTCAAAGTATCTTCCCAATAACCAATGTTGAAAGATCCGTAATTTTTAGTAAATACAAGCCATATGAGTTCAAAAATTTTAGCGCTGCCGACGCCGTTCAAATTTCCCATCGCCGCTTGAATGTTCTCTCTTTTTTGTTCGCGTAAAATTTTATCGACCGTTTTTTCAAGTTCCGATGCAACGCCTCTTCCGCGAATGTCTTTGACAACCCTTATCATGTTTCCGGCTTCGCATTCAAATCTTCCCATTGGCGTTTTATCATAATCAGCAAATGCATTTTTCCACACGTCCTGTGGATATTTGCCGCCGGACATGATATAGAAAAGCAAATATGCCAAGAGATAATTATTGCTATCCGACACGAAGGAAGGGATATCTTGATATTTAAATTCCTTCATAAATGGTAGCTTTTCATAAAAAATTTGGTTGTTTAACTGCGGAAAAATATTTTCTTCGTTCTCATTCAAATAATCGCATACCCGCAAAGCCAAGATTATCCGCTGATCATAACCCGTTTCCTCCAAACAAACATCTGTTTCCCTCTCTGAAATATCGGCCGCATCGCTTTTCTCCTCATCGCAAAGTCCCGCTTGCGCAGACGCCTCCCCTTCGCGAAGCTTGATCTCTTGCAAAACAGCAACGTCGCTTTTCAATGGTACTTCTACTTTTGAAGCTTTTTGTTCTTCTTTATGCATATTAACCGGTGCTTTCTCTGTGTTTTCCATTCTATATACCTCATTAGAAGCTGACAATAAAAGGGTTATGAGAAGAGCCATTATGCCGAAAAGCATCTTCCAACTGCCCCAACACACAACTGTATGATGATAAATCTATCAAAAACAGGTAGCTCGAACGCAAACCCACTATAAAGAACAGGGAGAATCGCAGAACGACTCTCCCCACTCCACGTTAAATTACTTAGCCAACCGAAAGATTAAGCGTAGCCGATTTGAGAATATTGATAAAATTCTCCGTATATTGATCAGAGCAATCATAGTACGCCGAAATACCTTTGCCCTCCATTTTAGCCGAAACTTTCCCAAATTTTTTAAGAGAATTACGGCCTTCTTCGTTGACATTCATTCCGATAGCGACGCGAAGAGCACGGCGGAAGGCTTCCACTTCTTTGCTACCGCCTTTTACAGCGCATTCCATAACCTCATCAAATGTCGGATTGGTACCGTTGGGCTCACCGTCCGAAATTAAAATGATGGCAGGAGGTAAGGCGTCGGGATCTTTATCCCCTCGGGCACCACCTTGAATATCCTGGATAACAGCCTGAATTGCCGCCCCGGTAGGAGTCCCACCAGCAAATGACTCCGCGGTTAAAGGTGCCCACTGTTGGGACAAGCTTTCCAAATCAGTCTCCGGAATAATCACCTTTATGGTATCGGCACCGGCAAAGCCCAAAACCTCAAACTTGATCTTCATATTGGCGTCTTTATCGCGGATGATATCTGGTACGACCTTTTTCATAACCTCCTCCATGGCGGTATTAACTGCATCACCCCGCTTTCCATACATCGAGCCCGAGCAATCGATCAAAAAATACACTGTCTTGTTCATAATTTTTTCTCCTTAAGATTTTAGGCGTCTCCGCCTTAATTTACAATTTAATTTTTAAACGATGCAAAAATGCATCTTAATCGCAAGCACCCGTTTACCAGTCCGTAAAACTCGGATGAAACGAAGGCGGATCTATGATTTCGCACATTGAGTCACGAAGCGCATCCGATTGCGCAGGGAGATCGTAGTATGCCGAAAGTCCAAAATTCTCCATTGCTTTGGGAATCCTTCCATTTTTTAAGAGAGCGGAAGTATAACTCGGCACATTAACTCAAAAAGCGCATCTGATTCAAAAAGCGCATCTGATTGCGCGGGAAAATCATAGTATGCCGAAAAGCCACATTCCTCCATTACTTTTGAAATCCTTCCAAATTTTTTAAGAGAGTTGTAGCCTTTTTCGTCGACATTTATTCCAATAGCAACACGGTCTGCGCGGCGGAAGCTAATCACTTCTTTGATACTGCCTTTTACTGCGCATTCCATAACCTCGTCATATGTTGGATTGCTGCCAGTGTGTTCCCCGGACGAAATCAAAATAATGAAAGGAGGTAAGGCGTCGGGGTCTATATCTCCGTGCAAACCGCATTCAATATCCTCGATAACCGCTTGAATTGCCCGTCCGGTAGGAGCCCCACCGGCAAATGACTCATCAGACAAACGGTACCATCTTTGAGGGAAGCTGTCCAAATCAAATTTCGGAATTATCACCTTTACGGAATCGGCGCCAGCAAAGCCCAAGACCACAAACTGAATCTTCAAATCGGAAAGTTTCTCCGCTAGGATTTCCGGCACGACCGTTCTCATGACCTCTTCCATTAGGGCATTAACCACATCTCCGCGCTTCCCGCGCATTGAGCCCGAGCAATCGATCAAAAAATACACTGTCTTGTTCATAATTTTTTCTCCTTAAGATTTTAGGCGTCTCCGCCTTAATTTACAATTTAATTTTTAAACGACAGCAAAAACCTCTTATTCACGATCCTCAGTCTGCCAACACGTCAAACTCAATACGGCGAAATGGGGCAAATGAGAGGCACTATGATGTGTGCCATCGATTCAAAAAGCGCCTCTGATTGCGCGGGAAAATCATAGTATGCCGAAAAGCCACGTTCCTCCATTACTTTTGAAAGCCTTCCAAATTTCTTAAGAGAATTACGACCTTCTTCGCTGACATTCATTCCGATAGCAACACGAATAGCTCTGCGGAATTGGGGTACTTCTTTGCTACCACCTTTTACAGCGCATTCCATAACCTCATCATATGTTGGATTGGTACCGGTGGGTTCCCCATCCGAAATTAAGATAATGACAGGAGGTAAGGCGTCGGGGTCTATATCCCCGCGCACGCCGCCTTCAATATCCTGGATAACAGCCTGAATTGCCGCCCCGGTAGGAGCACCGCCGACAAACACATCGCCGGATATAGGCTTCCACAGCAAGGGGAACTCTTCCACAGAAGCCCGGACTTGCTCCTTTATGGTTCTGTCACCGGAAAAACCCCACACTTTAAACTTGACATTCAAATCGGGATTTTTCTGTTCAAGGATTTCCGGCACAACTCTTTTCACGACTCCATCCATTAGGGCATTAACCGCTTCTCCACGCCCCCCGCACATTGCGTCAGAGCAATCAATCAAAAAATAAACGGGTTTGTTCATAAGGCTTGTCCTCCTTTGTATTTTGCATGGTAGGGTACTTCTGTCTGAATTCTACCATGCAAAACGGATTTTAAGGTTCTTATTGGCGCAATCTGTCCATTTATTTGCTTCTGTAGCTCATTATAACACATTAAAATCAAAAAATCAAGCACTTATTGCGCTTTTTTTAAAAAATTTGCAATCTTTTAGGATCTATTGTCTGTTTTGGACATCTTTTGGCGGATATCCCCCCCGTAACACCGGCCAACAAGCTACGGGGCGAGAACCCAAAGATGGGGCCCTCGGCACGGGAGCTCTTGCAGTATCGCTCTCTCCAGTTGCCGAAGGCCCCGCCAAACGTTGTGTGCGTCGCCAATCGCTCCCCCTTATTCTGTGCTTCTCCAAGGCATGGAACTCGTCGGGGGGGGGATAAAGTGTGCGCTAAAATCAGGCATTCGAATACTATTTTCTGCAAATTTTTATCATGGAATCTACTTTTTTGGACCGTCTGCCAGAGGACTTCCGGCGTGTGCATTTCTCAGAACGAGACATTCGCCCGCCGTGCCATTGATCGCTTTCGGATGGAGCTGACCATCCTTGTCCGCTTGACACTTGGGGAATTCATCGCATTCATAATGCGCGACGGATATCTCGCTCAGAAAGCCTTTAAGCAAAAATTGACCGCCGGTAGACGCCTCCCGGCGGTACATAACCGCCATCTGCAAACGGCCATTGCACTTTACGGGATTTGATTTTCCAGATACTCAAAGCATGTTTTCCATTCAGAATATGTGGTGCGGCATCCTATATCCTCATGCAATCCATTTACAAAAGTCTGAATCATGCATTCTTGGATCTGTATAGGAAGTGCGTTCCATTTTTGGGTCTGAATGAAATAGTCTTCATTTTTTTCAACGGCGTATACGGCATTTCGTTTGTCCGTAGGATGAAAGGCAAACAGCGCCTCAGAGCCGTATATTATCGGCGCAGCGTCGTCGACCGTCAAATCATTGTCGGTCATATAGCGCTCGGTGGCGGGACCGTCCATGGGATAGGAACCGATGAAAAGCCGGAAGAAAAAGGTTGCAATGGAAAAATAATCGGACAACCGGTTTTGTTTCCCCGTTATGTAAACCTCCGGAGCAGTATAACCTGTTTTCCCGAGGAGAAAAAGGGGCTCATCATACCTCACAACACAGATATCATCGGCGTCAACGATAAAAAAGTCTCCGTCGTCCGGGTTAATATATACCTTGTCCTCGTTGAGGTCATTGTAGCGCAAGCCCGCCAGGTTAAGCACCTCAAATAACTCCGCAAAATTTTTGCAAAACTTATACAAAATCTTCGCGTCCGGATAATCCTCAGGATGATTGATGATCTGTCTCGCCGGCTTATATTTGTCCGAGTCGATTTTATTCATGATGTAGCCAAATCCGCCGCTATTAAGCTCAACCAAATCAAGCGGAAGGGCATAAAAATGCAGCCAAAGCTTTTCATTCATGTGATGGTTTTCAAGCGAGTCGATCCACACCATGATATTTCTAATATTTCTTTTAATGGTTTCATGACGGACGCGAAGGTCCGGCGTTGTCACATATTCCCTGAACCAATACGAGTTGCTGTCGCCGTCTTTCGTGGCGTGGAACATTGCGGCAGCGCCGCCGGCGTCCCGCTTTTCGCCGATAACGTATTCTTTTCCGGAGACCGATCGAACACGGCGGCCGATCATTTGGCCTGATTCGTCAAGTACAGGTGTAAAATCTTCAGGTTTCATACGATTCCTTCTTCCTTTTTTATTTTAAAATGATTATATCATATAAAAAAGCAAGCCGCAATTCTTTTTCGATTTTTTTCAAATTTTTGCAATAATTTTTGATATTCTACTTGCAATGCAACATGATCATTTTGAGTTATTTGTCCTTTTCTTCTGCCTTTTTAGTGAAGTTACTTAAACTTTAAACAATATCGCCGGAATGCTTTGGCCCTTTTTCCCGCTTTTGATGCATCAATGATTGCGACAAACCCTTTGCACCGGAAGCACCCTTTGGCATCGTTTCGCTTTCCCACCGCCTTTTTTCTGTTCGAAAAAGCCGTGTGCGCACGCACTTTTGTCGAATGCCGTTTTGAAAATTGTAAATTTTCCGGCACATATTCTTTACCTGTCTTGACAAAGCGGAGCGAAAGAAATACAATATACTCGCGAGTTACCAAATCAAGGAGCCGGGACAAAAGGGGCGTCAAGGCGACGAAGAAGACAGAAGGTGTAGGGATGCAACCGAGCTGCCGGATAAGGAAGCGATTCGAGCGTATCGGGCGGAAGCGGAGGCTCCTTTATGAATTTAACTTTTTCTTCCGGACAAAAAGAAAGCCGGAGGCAAGTACGTCTCGACCTTCGGCAAGGTAAAACGAATCGACGATTATGAACGTGTTATTCAATTTACGGACAGAAACTCCGTTCCTATGGACGATATTCTTGCGCTGGACGGTGAGGTATTCGATATCCTGAAACAAGACGCGGAAGACATATAAAGGAGAAACGAAATGGTACGCACAGTTAAAATGGACGATCAAACATGGTGCTTTGAGGAGGACGGCGTCCGCTTTTTCCTGCTGACGGGGAGCGACCGCGCCCTGCTCATCGACAGCGGAATGCAGACCCGCAACGCAAAGGAGCTGGCAGAGGCGCTCACCGATCGACCCCTGTCCCTGCTCAATACCCACGCCGACCCCGACCATATCGGCAGCAATGGCGAGTTTGACGAATTTTACATGAGTCCCGCCGAATGCGTCAACTTCTACGGCAAGCAAAAGCGCAATGGAGAGATTCTTCCGGTTTGGGACGGAGATGTGATCGACCTCGGAGGGCGTCCGCTTCGCGTAATCGCCCTCCCCGGTCATACGCCGGGCAGTATCGCTCTGCTGGACGAGGCAAATCGTCGGCTCTTTTCCGGCGACCCGGTGCAGGACGGCAGAATCTTTATGTTCGGCGAATGCCGGGAAATGCACGCTTACATACGCAGTCTGCGGCGGCTGGAAGGGCTGACGGGGCTGTTTGACGAAATCTATCCCTCCCACGGAAGCTGTCCGGTATCGCCCGCGTTGATTCCGCGGCTCATCACGGCGGCGGAGGAAATCCTTGCGGGCAGGGCCAAGGGAACGCAGGAGAATATTTTCGGCCAGTCCATCACCGTCTATGACGTGGGCGTTGCCACGTTTTTGTGCGACCGAAAGGACGGGGAGAGTAAAGCATGACGGTGTCGTGTATTTTTGACGATGTTTCCGAGCGGGATATGGATATGCTGATCGTGGAGGAAATGGTTTCAAACGCCGGCTTTCGAAAGCTCTTCCTTGATAAAATCGGCATTTCGGACGCCGACATTTTGTCCGTGGAGCTGTCTAAAACCGATCCTGCTCTCGGAGAGTCCGATATCACGGTGACGCTTGTGGCGGGCGGCAAACGAATCGGCCTTTTGATCGAGGACAAGGTGGACGCCATCGCCATGCCGGAGCAAGCGGCGCGATATACGCTGCGGGGAGAGCGTGGCGTTTCGGACGGCCTATACAATGAATTTTCTGTATTCATCGCCGCACCGCAGAAGTATCTTTCCGAAAATCACGAGGCGGCAAAATATCCGAACCGCGTTTCCTATGAGGAAATGCTCGCCTATTTTCAAAGTGCGGATGGCAGGCGAAACGAATTCCAGGCGCAGAAAGTCTCTCAGGCGATCAAAAAACAGAAAACCGGCTATCAGGTCAGGGAGGATACAGCGGTCACGGAATTTTGGCGTAGGTACGCGGAGTTTCAAAAGGCCGAGTTCCCGGACGTGTGGTTTCTCTATTCCGATGGGATAAAGGGAGCGAACGCCACATGGCCGCGCTTTCATACCGTGGTCAAAGGGCTGTTCTTCTATCACAAATCGGAATTCGGCTGTGTCGATCTGACCTTTGAAGGCTGCGCGGAGCGAATTGGTGAGATCGAGTTGCTTCTTCAAAGTACGGTGGACGATTATTTGAAGCAGGGCTTTACGGTTCAAAGGACGGGAAAGGCCGCCGCAATAAGGCTTTCTGTTCCTGTTCTGGATTTTCATTTGCCGTTTGATGCGCAAAGCGAAAAGATTCGAGAATGCTTCACGGAGATTCGTCGGATGAACAACCTTGTCAAAGCGTTTGATCCGGCCGATGTTTCTGCGTTGCTGACCGGCTGACCTTCAGCGATTTTCAATTTATATATAATTCCATAGAGGCGTCGTAATGCGGCGCCTTTTTTCTTGAAATATTTGAATTCCGCCGAGTCGGGAAAATCCGAGCACAGCAAGGATCCGAAGGCATCGGCAGGTATTTGGAATACAATATTTTCCCTCGCTTCGCTCAGGTGACAATCAGTCGCACATCGTTCCGTTTGAATATTTCGTGGAAATCGAGTAGTACGAAGGCGCGACAACGCAAAGGGTTATACATATAGTCAAATTTTATGAATCTTTTCTTTTCTCTTGACATTATTTCCACCGAGGTGTAAAATATCGGCAAAGAAAACATTTTGGAGGTACTTATGTCCGATTTTCAAAACAACAATCTACTCGTAGGTCTTTCCAATTTGAGCGATTTCGTAACCCGTTCGGTCTGCCCGGAGAATCCGACCGGGGAAAAAGGAAAGGGCGGCATGGCAACAGAGGGAACCGGCGCCAACTGCGCCTCCGCCCTCGGTCAGGGCTGGAAGATTTCTCCCAGTTATGTTCTTCCCTCCAAAACCATGAAGGTTATTGCCGACGTGCGCGGGGAGGGATCCATCCGGCACATTTGGCTGACGCCGACCGGCAATTTCCGCTTTGCCATCCTGAGAATTTACTGGGACGACAGCGCGATCCCCTCGGTGGAATGTCCTCTCTGCGACTTTTTCGCCGCCTCGCAGATTCCGAAATCCGGCGCTACCCAATTTCATCAGGTTTCCTCCCTTGCGGTCTGCGTCAATCCCCGTTACGGCATGAACTGCTACTGGAATATGCCCTTCCGCAAGGGATTCCGCGTCACGGTTGAAAATCTTGCCGACAGCGACATGGTTCTCTACTATCAGATCGACTACGTCCTCGGAAAGCAACCGGAGCAGGCCGGCTATTTCCACGCGCAGTTCCGCCGCCAAAATCCCGTTCCCTATAAAGAGGTTTACACGATTTTGGACGGTGTTCGTGGCAAGGGACAATATGTGGGAACCTATCTCCTCTGGGGATCGAACAACAGCGGCTGGTGGGGAGAAGGCGAGATAAAATTCTATCTCGACGGCGACCGGGAGTTTCCGACCATCTGCGGAACCGGTACCGAAGATTATTTCTGCGGTGCATACAACTTTGACGACAACGGCTACAAGGACTTCTCCACGCCCTATTCCGGCATGGCGATGATCCGCCCCGACGGGCTCTATTGCTCGCAGTCCCGTTTCTCGATGTATCGCTGGCACATAACCGACCCGATCTATTTCAGTACCGACCTCAAGGTTACCATCCAAGCGCTCGGCTGGCGGGGCGGTCACAAATATCTGCCTCTACAAGACGATATTTCCTCGGTCGCTTTCTGGTATCAGGACAAGCCGGCAACCGAAATGCTACCGCTTCCCGACCGCGATTACCTCGAAATCGTATGACCGGCCTCCGGAGCCGCTGTGTGTTCGGCTTCCGCTTCGGTCGCAGAGCAAAGCAACATATCATGCATTTATAGAGTTCAGGAGGTGATTGGTATGTCGTTAGGTAAAGGATATTTGGCAACGCTTCAAGGGAAAAAGGTTACTTTTCGGGTGGTGGATTCCTTTCCGGATCTCAAAGTCCAGTTTGTCAATTCGTTTCCGGATTATAAAGTGAAGGTCGCGACGAATGCGTCCTTTAGCACAGAGAGGATAAAGATTCAGGTTGTTACGTCTTTTCCCGACGTGACGCTGCAGAAAGTGACCGCGTTTGGAGATTTTGAGGCGTATTTCGAGTGAAATAGGACACCCTCGTGGGGGAAGCTCCGGACGGTCTGCAAAAAAATTCAAAAAGCGCAAAATTCACCGCAAAAAATTCGGTGGGGAGAGGCAAGCCTCTCCCCGCCGCGGTTTTATATACCTTTGAATTGGTTGACAAGCCGTTATGCTCTACTTTTTTAAGGATACGAGCCTATTCCGAGAACGTAGAATTTGCCTTTGGGAGAGTATCGCGGATCGATTTTAAGAAAACGTATGCTTACCATTTAACCGTTCTGTGTTGATTCATTATTTGAATTTAATTCGCATAATTTCTTCTTCCTTAAGTGATAGGAATGCAAATCGAATGCACCATAAGCCCAACAACAAAAAAGCCATATAATAGTATCTTTTTTTCGATCAGATTAATAAGCGCTTATTCTGCCGCATCTGAATTAGTGGGCCAAGCAACGATTGTTTTATAGAGTTTTTTGTCAGCAGTTTGAAAAACAAGCGTTTGTTTCTTTTCATCCCCTGCAGTTTGTTTGCTCAATTTCTGACTTTGATTTACTATCATAATCTTTTGGGATGTGCTCTACACCGTCTCGGTTGTTTATAGATAAAGAAAGTTATTACCATATCGTCTCCTTTGTCCGTTTTTAAACCAAACAGATGCTCTAGTCTGCCTTTTGTGTTGGCCCTAATTATACTCTTCATTTTTGTTTTTTTACTTCGCTATTTGTTGTATTTTAAACCTTTGTATCACTAATTTTGGGGATCAAAAAGAATTATTGATTTCGATCACGAATCAAATATATCATTATCACAAACATTATATTTTTTTTCGCAAGACAGCCTCGCCATTTTTCATACTGAGCAATTTAAACCCATTTGCCGTATATAATTGTAGTGCGCTGTCAAAATCGGTGCAAATCATAGCACCCTCGTGTGGGTAAACTTCTATAAATGAATATCCCTCCACCTTGGATAGCCTGCAAACCGAGTCAAGAAGCGCAGAACCTACCTCAAAAAAACTCTTTTTTCTTACTACTTTCAAGCAAACAATCGATTTAATTTTCTCTTTTTCAGGTTTTTTTGAGATATGCCGCGCAAGAAAGACGTAGTTCGCTTTGTCGTCACAATTGCACCATCCTACGGGAAACTTGCCTTCATACGCAAGATAACCATGTATTTTATCTGCATGGATCATTTCAACTGCGACTTCACGTGAAATTTGAGAAAGCTGTGCTATGTTATTTTTTACAGGCTCAATAATTCTCGTATCAATTTCTTCTTGTGTCATGTTCCATTGTGTGCAATAGCACACAACACTACTACCTGAACTATCCTGATCAAAAATGCGAAAATAATCTTCTAACCGTGATTTATCAAAACCAACCACACAATACATAACCTTATCTTATCTCCTACTATATGTAAACATTCCAATGCATGAACCATTATAACTCAATATAACATTTAAATAATTATGCGAGTTATTTATTGATACAGAATAGTTCTCACTACGCGTGCAGCTATTTCCGTCGGGGGAATAACTGAATCCATATTTTGAGCTAATATCCTTCATACAGTCATCAACCGTATTATAATCATAACAACTCCAAGATGCCATCATCGGCATAAGCTCAGGCGTAAATTCCCCAGTTGTAGCCGTGGCTTTCCCGGCTACCATTTTTTCCTCCCCTGTGGCTATCGAAATGGCCTCTTCAATAGTGGCAACATTCAAGTAAGCTCCGGGGATGACAAGAAGACTGCAAAGTGTAAGGATTACAATAATGCCTCTTTTGCTAGTCTTTGTAACACTCTTCATATTCGTTTTCCTTTCAGTTTTGTAATTAATTGCTCTGTTTGTATTTTCTTGTTATGCAATGCTTTTTTAATTAAAAATCCCTCAATAGGCATCACCTCTTTAAAACAGATTTCTCTAGGCATACTTCCATTCCAAAAGCACTTTAATTATAATAAAGCGCTTTCAGAATTCAAGCAACACGAGCAATGAAAAAAGATAGTCACAGATAACGTCATGTTATTTTTGTATAGCAATTTTGTCGTAGATTTGATTACAATCTTTGAGCAAATAAATCTCATTTTGCCAGTCAATGCGACTTTAATTTATGGTTTGCGGATCACACATACCATAAACAAATGTGCGCAACGTTAGGCAGAGGTTTGCCGTTGGCGTACGCTCCACTCCCGGTATTCTACCGGCGATAGACCAACGGATTGAATGTGCTGATCCGAATGCGGTTGTAGTAAACGAAAATGTACCGAAGATGATCGTGTTTTCATCTGCCACTTGTCAGTTTGCACACCGCTATGTGATAGATTTTCTCCTCATTTATGGTCGCCCAAACTTTTTTTGAAATTATCGCTCCCCTCCTTGACAAATCTAAAATTCTGTGCTAAAATAATTGTGGTTAGCAATGGCTAATTTATGCGAGGGCCGAAAGGCTCATTATTTTGGGACAGCGGTTAGTCAATGCTAACTAACGCAGAAAGGAAATCAGAATGTCTGAGGAGCTTTTAGTGCGCCACTGTTCTCCCACGCTGGCGGGAATGAAAACCGGCAGCCTCTTTACCTGTTCCTACAAAGGCGAAGACGAAATGCGCGACGCTTTGCGGCGGTTTAACCGAATGCTTGGGAAAAAGGGGCTACGGCTGCTTCCTCTGCGATACCGGGACGGACGGGCGCTTATCTATGTGTATCGTCCGAAAAAGTTGTTTTGCGACCTGCAGCACACTACGGCTTGCGAGTTGCTGCGCACTTGCGGTTACTGCACGGAAACACCGGAACGCTGCATTGTTCACTTGATAAAGCGGCTGTCGGAAGGAGAGGATTTTCCCCATGAGATCGGCTGCTTCCTCGGTTATCCGCCGGAGGATGTGTGCGGATTCATCGAAAACAAAGCGCAGGGGTGTAAATGCGTCGGCTGTTGGAAGGTTTACGGGGATGCGAAAGCGGCGCAGCTGCTCTTTGCAAAGTATCGAAAATGCACGGAAATCTATACCGAGCAGCTTGCCAAAGGAAAGTCTATCGAACGGCTCACCGTAGCCGGTTGATATAAAAAAGAAAACAGAAAGGGTTACTTATCATGAGTAAAATTGCGATTGTTTATTGGAGCGGCACCGGGAATACCGAGGCGATGGCGGGAGCCGTAGCGGAGGGTGTAAAAAGCGCCGGTGCGGAAGCGAAGGTCATTCCCGCGGCGGATTTCAGCGCCGCCCGCATGGAGGACTTTGACGCTGTGGCTTTCGGCTGCCCCGCTATGGGAGCGGAAGAATTGGAGGATAGCGAGTTTTTGCCGATGTTTGAAAGCTGCGAGTCCGGTCTTTCCGGCAAAAAGATCGCGCTGTTCGGCTCCTACGGCTGGGGAGACGGCGAATGGATGCGCAGTTGGGAGCAGCGGTGCAAAAACGATGGCGCAGTCCTTGCCTGCGACGCCGTGATTTGCAACGAGGCGCCGGATGACGAGGCCGTGGCCGCCTGCAAAGCTCTCGGCGCAGCGCTTGTGTAGGAAACTTTTCGGAAAGGGAGGGAATATCGATGTCGGAAGCAGCGGACGTGTTATGGCTGCGGGTGCTTTTGTGCTTTCAAAGTAAGGATACCAAAATGCAGACCGTCACGGGGATCGCCCACACACTGAATGAGAAAAAATATACCGTCTCCCGCATCCTGATCGCCATGGAAAAGGACGGGCTGCTGGATCGCTGCGATGAACGCAGCCCGAAGCTGACCGAAAAGGGTCAGGCGGAGATGGAACGCTATGCAGAACGTGTTCGAGTCGCTCTGAACCATCTGTTGTATGAGGGCGTCAATATCGAGAGCGCAAAACAGGATGCCATGCGTTGGGCGCTGTATAATTCGGAGGATACCGACAGGGTTCTCCGCAATTCGGATGAAATTTACCGTGTCAAATACGAGCTGCGAGGGAAAAAGACTATCAGCGGCAGCGAGCTTTTCAAAATGTTTGGCGACGGCGTGTATACCTTTCCCTTTACCTTTTACCGGGTCAAGGCAAAGAACGGCGAGCTGGTTTCCATGGCGGACGACGCTTTTGAACACCCTTGTTTTCTGACTGTTCGGAACGGAATCGGGACGATTCAACTGCACGCTGTTTCCATGACGGGGATCTCCGCTTCCACCGGAAAAATGATGAGCGGGAAAATCCAAACCATGAAATATTGGGACCACGGAGAATACATCGGCGCGGAGAGCCGGGGCGATGTACTTTCCTTTCCGGCGGCGCCCATGAAGTTCAAAAATATGGGTGCAAACTTGCAACAAACTCTCGACGGAACGCTGTTTATGAAGATGAAATGCTCGGTTGGCGTGCTTCATATGCCGGAAGCGGAGGCCGTTTTCACGATGAAAATTCAATAAGCGGATTGTGAAATTGGTTAAAACGCCGAAAATAAAAAGAATTGTTGCAAAGGTGCTACAAAACAAAATCCCGCATTTATGGGCTTTTCCCCGGATCGACCTCTCAAAAATGCCCGATTTCAGGCCGTTTTGTAGCATGGCTGCTACAAACCCGCTATGGAAAAAATCAAAGAAAAATGCTATAATAAATATGCCAAAGGGAAAAATCCGATTGGCAGATGCCCCGGTCGAAAGCGGCGCGGGGCAAAAAATAAGGGCATGGGTTAGCCGTAGCTAACTTGCTACAACCCGTAAAAAGAAGGTTATCGCTTATTCCTCAAAGCGTATGGATATCGGTTGAGTGAGCGAACAGCTTCCCCAACCGACCAGGAGAAAACAGAACAGGAGGCGAGGAACCGATTAGACAGGCCGGAGAGACGGTCAAATTTCAAGCCTGCGTGTTAGCTTTGGCTAACCCGCTCCACAGAACGAAATACAAACAGGAGGTATTTTATGATGATCACACAAAAATCGGGCTGGCTGAAACGTAGCCTGTCCGTACTACTGGCGCTTGTTATGTGCATGAGCATGATCAGCGTCACGGCATTTGCAGAGGAGGAAACGAATGAAACACCGCTCCCCAAAGGGTATTTCCGCATTACAAAAATGGATGCGCCGGTGGAAGATGGCGTTTATTATGCAAAAGTAAATCTGATGCACGCAACGGATGAAAAATACTCTATGGGAAACGCGGCGTTACGCGGCAGCGACAGCTATCTGACAAATAATCCCGGCGACACCGATTATTGCGCTATGGTCGTCGTGAAGGACGGAAAAGCCACCGCGCTTTTGGAGTTCATGCCCATGGGATATTTGTCGTTTTACGGCTTTATGATGGAGCTGGAGGCGGTCGACGCCTCGGCACTTTCACGATGGGGCGCAGTTGATGACAAATACGCCACTTACACGCCAGCTATGGTACTTGCCAAACATTTGACCGTGGACGGAGAACCCGTTTATGACAGCTTTAACGATCCGGACTCGGAGTATGTATTCGACGGCACCGATCCCGACAAGCATAAGCGTCCCGCCGGATTCGGCCACAGCGAAGATCGTCTGGTAAATATCGCAAATCAGCCGTATTCTCACATTTTTGCGTTGGATGTTACACCGGTTTTTATCGACTTTAATGGCGATGGAAGCGACAAACCCACAAAGCCCGAAGAATTTACACAGGATAATGCGGCGTATGTCCATGTTTTTGTCCCGGTCATGTTCTCCATATCGCCCTCATCCGGCGACCAGAACGCACGAGCGCAGGTGGATTGGACGAGTCTTGAAAAAATCGAGAACCCGGAGGAAAATCTGCAATATCGACTTTACACCGCCATGCAGATCAAACAGTCCGACGGAAATTATACAAAAGCGTCTTATGATGCGTTGCAAACGGCGATTACTAACGTACAGACAGCGCTATCCAATATTTGGCCGCAGCAGCAGTTGGAAGTAACTCCCGGATTCCCGCCGCAGCCCAAGCTGAATTATAGCATTCCGGAGACGGCTCCGCTGTTGGAAGAATTGAATGCGGCTATCGATGGACTTGAAAGGCTCGGCAATAAAGAGGCGCTCGAAGCACGGATCGCCGAAGCAAAAGAGGTTGATGAATCCCTTTACACCGCTGAAAGCTATGCGAATTTCAAAGGAAAGCTGGATGCCGCCATTGCTGTGCAGCAAGACCTCGATGCAGGAGAGGCAAAAATTGCGCAGGCAGAAAGCGACTTAAAAAGTGTTATGGATGCGCTGGAGTATAAACCGGCCGATTACAGCAAGGTGGATGAGGCACTGGCAACCGTACCGGAGAATCTGTCGGTCTACACCAACGAAACAGCACAAGCGGTCAGGGATGCCGTTGCCGCAGTGGTGCGAGGAAAGAACATTACGGAACAAGATTCTGTTGACGGGATGGCGCAGGCCATTCGTGACGCCGTAAGCAAGCTTAAAAAGAAACCGTCCGGCGTACTCGATAAAACGAATCTGGAGGACGGCGTCTATTCTGTGTACGGCGAGATGATCAAGGTCAACCGGCAGGAAAAATCCATGAGCAACGACGCCATTCATCATACGATCAAGCTGACCGTGAAAGACGGAAAATATACCCTTACAATGCAGTTCCATGGAATTTCGTATTTGAACCGGTTTGGGTATCTGGCAAAGCTGTCTTACTATGAAGATGGATATATCTACGGAACCTATGGTAAAATCGAAGGTTCCTGTACTGCTGCAACCGTTCTTTCTACCCAGAAAAACGCCGACGGCAGCGATGTGATTGACGAGTTCAACCGCGCAGGCGGTTCCTCGCAAGGCGTTCTCTATCCCGACGAACTGGAGTTTCCGCTGGTCAGTCAGGCCCTCGCCGATTCCGACGGCTATATACCGCTACACGTGTTTGTCCCAGTTATGGAGGATATTTCTGAGGGTACCGGCGATCAGGATGTATTGTTAAAATTGGATTGGAGCACATTAGCGAAAACAACCGATGACGATCCTGTTTTCACGCCTGAAAAACCTGCGGAGCAGTCGCCCGCCGTAGACTTTACCGACAGTACCACCGGCGTGAAGGTTCACGCAGACAAAGGCGTACTGCCGGAAGGCACAAAGGTTGTTGTGACTGCCGTGAAAAACGGTACGGCCTATGACAATGCGGAAAAGGCGCTTTCCGAAATCGGCGGAAAATTTGCTCTATATGATGTGAAATTTGTAGATGCGGATGGGAATGAAGTCACTCCTAACGGTACGTTCACTGTGTACTATCCCATCGCCTCCGATACAGATTCCTCCAAGCTGGAAGTTTACCGAATCAATGCGGATGGCACAAGAATAAAGGTAAATGGCAGCGTAGAGCCCGGCTATTACAAAATCACCGCTCGTACTGCCGCAAACACAGCGTTGGTAGAGGTCGGCAGCACAATGCAGTCCCCGCAGACCGGTGACAATAGTCATCTTGCCGTATGGATGCTGTTAATGCTCGCTTCCGGCGCCGCGCTGATCGTTCTGACGCTTGGCCGGAAACGCAGAAGCTATATGGGAGAATAACGATGATGAAACATACCGCAAAGAAACTCATTCATGCGCTGTGCGGTATGGCGGCGATGCTCGTCCTTGTGGCGAGCATTGCTTCCGTGCCTGTATTAGCGGCATCTAACGGCATTTATCTCGCTACGGCGACGCCGCACTATAAACACCCCGTTACCGGCGTGATCGAAGATTCCGGCGGCGCCGGCAGCGCCGTACTCGGCCAGTCCATGACCGAATCGGCAACCTACAAGCAGGCTCTGGTGGAGGTCGATCCACAGGGAAACACCTATGTTACGATTCGACTTCAACTGATGGACAACATCAAAGACCCGCAGTTTCAGGTGGACGGGAAAGCCGTCAGCGCAACGCTGACGCAGGAAAATTACGGCAGCCTGTCCGCGGAGAATACCGCCGATTACCGCATGAAGGTAAACAGCGAAAATTCCGTCATCCGCTGCAATATGTTCGTGATCGCTATGGGGCGCGAAGTCATTTTCTACATCACGGTATCAAACCTGCAGTCCGGCTCCGGGGATTTCATTACCAGCGTGAAGGTGGAAACGCCTTCAACATCTACACCGGAAACAACGAAACCATCGGAAACAACCCAGCCGCAGGCGCCCTCTCAATCGACTGCTCCAGTGGAAACCGAATCTACCACCCCTCCGGACTCCACCCATTCCGAGACCACCCAATCGGAAACTTCCGCCTCCGAAAGTACAAAGCCAACCACTTCGGAGCCGGAGGGTGAAACCAAGCCGGACAGCAGCGATGTGCCGGGAATTCAGGAATTTGATAAAGCAGGAAACAAAGTGTCAACCGAAAACGAATCGGGAGAGTCGGAAAAACCCGGAAACCCGATGGTATGGTGGATCGTCGGCGGCGTTGTCGTGCTGGCGGCGGCAGGCGGATGCGTGTGGTACTTTGTTTCCTACAGAAAAAAGAAATAAGGGAGGATGCGGACAATGAAACTTAAAAAAATTCTCTCTGCGTTGCTGTGCGGCGTCATGCTGTTCTCCCTTTCCGCCTGTGTCAATCAGCACCCGGATCAGAACGATACCGACGCCGCGTCGGACGGCGAACCCCGTTTGATTGCGACATCCCCCGCCGTGGCGCAGATCTGCAATCGGCTGAACCTGGAGCTTGTCGGCGTCTGCGATACCAGCAGCACGCTGCCGGAACGGTATGAGAGCTTGACGAAAGTCGGTATGCCGATGAATCCGGATTTGGAGATCATCAAGTCGCTGAATCCCGATTATGTTCTCTCCCCCGCAACGCTGCAAAATGATTTGCAGCCCAAATATGCGGGCGCGGGCGTCGCCTCCCTGTTTCTCAATCTGAAAAGCGTCGAGGGAATGTACGCTTCCATCGAGCAGCTTGGAGAAAAGTTCGGCCGCCAAAGCGAAGCGGCACAAATGCTTCGGGAGTTTGATACCTTTATGGAATCCTATAAAAACGCCGGCGCGGGAAAAGAGAATCCGAAGGTGCTGGTTCTGATGGGACTGCCCGGCTCCTATATTGTCGCCACGGAATCCAGTTATGTTGGGAACCTCGTAAAGCTGGCAGGAGGCGTGAATGTCTACGGCGACGGGGACGGCGAGGAATTTCTGAACGCCAACACCGAGGATATGCAGCAAAAAGACCCGGATATTATTTTGCGGGCGGCGCACGCTCTGCCGGATGATGTAAAGGCAATGTTCGCCAAAGAGTTTGCCGAGAACGACATCTGGAAGCATTTCCGAGCGGTGCAAAACGGGAAGGTTTATGACCTCGACCCCACACTGTTCAACATGAGCGCAAATTTCAGCTATGCCGATGCGCTGGAATCCTTGCAGCCTATGCTGTACGGAGACTGAGAGCGGGTTTTACGGAATGCCTGTGGCACTCCACGGGCATTTCTTAAAGTCCGTTGTTAGACGAATCTAATGACATCAGAAAAGGAGATGGAAGTCGTGAAACAGAAAAAAGACAAAGCTGCCGCTCGTTTGACGCTGACGCCGAACCGGGAATTTTCGCCCGATGCGGACGGCTTTCTCGGCGCACTGTATCAGCCGGATCGAGACGAATATCCCGGCAAGGCTGTCGTTATGTTTGGCGGCAGCGACGGGATCTACAACCTCACGAAGCTGGTTGCGGAACAGTATGTGAAGCGTGGCATGACCATTCTCGCGCTGGCGTATTGGAACGAACCGGGACTGCCGGATGGCTTTGAAAAAGTTCCGGTGGAGCAGGTGGAAAAGGCGGCGCTGTGGCTTCACGCTCACGGCGTGGAAAAGGTCGGTCTGTGGGGAATCTCCATGGGCGCGGAGCTGGCGCTGCTGGCCGGAAGCCTGATGCCGGAACTGATTTCCTGCGTGACGGCGGTGTGCCCGACGAATATCTGCGGGCAGGGCTTCGTGAAGAAAAAAGGCATCCAACAGCTGGAGTGCTCCGCCTTCAGCTGGCGTGGCGAGGAACTGCCCTGGGCAAGGCTGAAGGCTTCCAAGTCCGCCATTCTCCGGGACAGCCTGCGGGAACGGAGCGTCTGCCTGCGCTCCTGCTACGAGGACGCGGTGCGAAACGCCCCGGAGGAAGCGCAGATCAAGGTTGAAAATATCGGAGGCCCGATACTTTTTATTTACTCGGAGTATGACGGTATGTGGCCGTCCGAGCTGTCGGCACAGAAAATCAAGGCGCGGCTGAAAGAGAAGAATTTTGCCCATCCCTGCAAGTGCGTCAGCTACAAATACGCAAGTCATATGCTCATCCCGATTCATTCAAGCTCCGTTAAAATGTTCCGGGTAGAGCGGAAACACCCGGAACAGTGTTGGGAGAGCGACATGGACGCCTTTGAAAAGACGCTGACGTTCTGGAAAGAGGTGTGGTGAGACGATGGTTAAGATCACAGTCAAAATCGACGGCATGATGTGCGGTATGTGCGAGGCGCATATCAATGACG